>CAYRPW010000028.1:1200-3237 GCA_964426145.1 uncultured Oscillospiraceae bacterium | reverse complement strand
TTTCCACGTTGAAAAGCTCTTTGGGCGTTTCCTGGGCAAGCAATGCAAGCGTTTCTTGGTCGAGCGCAAGGCCGTATTGCTTGACGATGGCAAGCGCGTCGTCCGCGGTTGCGGCGTCGGGGTACGCGGGGCCGGAGGCGATGGTGGCGGGATTATCCCCCAGCACGTCGGACAGGGCGATGGTCAGCACCTTCGCGGGCGCGCAGAGCATGGCAAACCGCCCGCCCTTGACGGCGGACAGGCGCTTTCGTATCGTGTTGATCTGCGCGATGTCCGCGCCGCACTGGAGCAGCTGGCGGTTGATGTCCGTCAGTGTTTCCAGCGTTACCAGCGGCTTTTCAAACAGGGCGGAACCGCCGCCGGAGACCAAAAACAGCACGGTGTCCGAAGCGCTCAGGTTGCTTACCATGCGGATGGCTTCCTGCGCGGCGGCAATGCCGTTAGCGTCGGGCACGGGGTGGGCGGCTTCAAAAATGCGAACGCCGGGCAGCGCGCCTTTGGCATGGTGGTATTTCGTGATGACGATCCCCTCGGCAAGCCGGCTGCCGAGCAGTTGGCAGGCGGCCTTGGCCATCTGCCATGCGGCCTTGCCCACGGCAAGCATATACAGTTTTCCGTCCGCAAATTCCCTGCCGGAAAGGGTCTGCTGCACGGCGCTGTCGGGCATGGCGGCCTGAAGCGCCGCGGCGATAATCCGGTCGGCCTCGCCGCGTAAATCCAATTCGTTCGTATGCATCAGCTGAATGTTTTCGGGTTGGTGTAGCCGGGCTTCACCAGCACGTTCTCCTTATCCTTCACAAATTCGTCGTATACGCCCGCCCATTCGCCAAACGAATACTCCTCCACCGATACGGAGATGTATTTCATGGGTTTCCCCATCGTCTGGTTCACGATTTGGGCAATCTGCTCGGCGGCTTTCTGCAGCTGCGCCTGCGACGGCCCCGCGATGGTTTTGATGACGATATGCGGCATGGGACGCCCCCCTTTTTTGTTAAAATGGCCGCGTTTATTGTAACAGAAGTTGCAGCGCCCTACAATGGGGCAGGAAAGGCGGGCATGCGAACCGAACTACCATACCGCCTGGGAAACTGGAAAAAACGGTCGGCAGGGAGGAACGGATATGCGGTATTTTGTGGTGGATGCGTTCGCACAGGAGGTTTTCAAGGGCAATCCCGCGGGGGTGTGCCCGCTTGCCGGGCCGCTGGACGCGCGGGTTATGCAGAAAATTGCCTCTGAAAACAATCTGGCGGAAACCGCCTTTTTTTACCCGCAGGGGGATGCGTACCGCCTGCGCTGGTTTACGCCCGTCAACGAGATCGACCTGTGCGGCCACGCGACGCTCGCGAGCGCGTACGTGGTGTTCCGCTTCCTGGAGCCGGAGGCCGATACCGTGCGGTTCGATACCCAAAGCGGCCGCCTGACGGTAACCAGGAGCGGCGGCGAACTGCGGATGGATTTTCCCAGCCGCAAACCCGTACCCTGCGAAGCTCCGGCCGGGCTGTTTGACGCGCTGGGGATCCCCGAAGCGCCCTGTTTCATGTCCCGCGATATCGTGATTTTGCTGGACAGCGAGGCCGCGGTGCTGGCCGTGCGGCCCGATTACCAGAAGCTTTCGAAGATCGAAGGCCCGCTTGGGTTCATCGTCACTGCGCGGGGGGAGACGGTCGATTTCGTGTCCCGCTTTTTCGCGCCCAATACGGGCATCGACGAAGACCCCGTCACCGGTTCCGCGCACGCGACGCTGATCCCGTTTTGGAGCGAACGCCTGCAAAAAACGGCGATGACGGCGGCGCAGCTTTCACGTCGCGGCGGCCTGCTGCGCTGCGAGGACCGCGGCAGCCGTGTGCTGATCGGCGGATCGGCGGTGTGTTATCTGCAGGGGGAAATTCTGCTGTAACGAACCGCAAAAAAACCGGGCAGCCGATCATCGGCCGCCCGGTTTTCCATCTCTTAGTACGAAAGCTTCGGCGTTAAGGCGCTGCCCGGCGCGAACCCGGTTTCGTTTTCATAGGTCACCAGCACCCAATCGTCGTCGCG
>CAYRPW010000028.1:0-1100 GCA_964426145.1 uncultured Oscillospiraceae bacterium | reverse complement strand
GCGCGCAGGTTCAGGCGGTTTCCGGCCTTGTCGGTCGTCACCACCCATACGGGTTCGACGTCCGTGAAATGCGTCACGTATTTGGCTTCCATCCAGCCGCGCGGGGTGTTGTCCGCAAATAGCCAGGTTTCGTCCGTGGGATCGGTATGGTAAAACACATACGCCATTCCGGCGTCCCGCTCCGCGGTTTCCACATGCACGGGGTCTCCCGGCTGCACATAATGCAGGATGGGATACGAGGTTCCCGGGCCGCTGTACACGGGCACAGGCGCGTCGGCATACACGGTGTTCGCGCCTTCGATTACGTACCGGTACCCGGCGGGCAGCCAATCGGTGGACATGGAAACGCCGTCCGCCTGTGCGGCGGCGGCGAGGCACACGAGTGCCAGCATACAAACGGCAAGCCTTCTTGGCATGATCATCCCTCCCGATTTTCGTTCTTCCCATACAACGGACGAAAACCGCGCGATCATCCAGAAAATGGAAAATAACGGCGGTTTTTCAGCCGCCGCGCCGCACGCTGAACGCGATATGCGGCATATCCATCCCGCGGTAGTGTTTCACAAAGCGTTTGCGGGCAAGCATGCCGTTGCGGATGGCGACGTTGATGGACGCGAGGTTGGTATCGCGGATAATGGAATAGATCTCCGGAAATTCAAGCGTTTCAAAGGCGTAGCGCTTGCACCCGCGCGCCGCTTCGGCGGCGTAGCCCCGGTGCCAGAAAGCGCGGTTGAACAGGTAGCCGATTTCGGGCACGCGCTCGCCCTCCACGGTCTGCCAGGTAATGCCCGCAAGCCCGATGCTCGCGCCGCTTGCCTTGTCCACGACCATCCACAGGCCGATGCCGTCCTCCCGGTAGCGGGTCAGCTGTTTGTCCAGCCATTCCTGCACCTCGGCGTCGGAAAACGCGCCCTCGTAGGCGACCATGGTTTGTTCGTCCTGTAATACCGCGGCAAGCACGGGATAATCGGCCTGCGTCATTTCGCGCAAAAGCAGCCGTTCCGTTTCCAGAATCTTTTTCATAAAGCCTCCGTTTTCATCATACAGCCCGTGTTTACAGCCGAACCATGATAGCATAACCGCAGAAAAAAAGACAGGCT
>CAYRPW010000027.1:4555-13738 GCA_964426145.1 uncultured Oscillospiraceae bacterium | reverse complement strand
TATGCATCCGCGAAATTAAGGGCGGCCAGAAACAGGACGATTTCGAACCCTGCAGCATCTGTAACGCTGCGCCTGCGCTGCCGGGCAAGGATATATGTTTGGGCTGCTATAAGGAACTGCACAGCCATCAGATTTCGGACCGGAAACGGCCGATCTCCGTTGACGAGGAAATTGAGCTCAGCAGCGCAAGCACCATGGACGAGATGATTCCAAGCGTCAAGGAAGAACTGGATCACGAGGAGTTCGATGAGGACGATGCCGATCTGTCGCTTGAAACCATCATCGAAGAAGAAGATGACGGAGACGACGACGGGGACGATGAGGATTACGATTGACCGCCCCGCATTCTAGCAAGTGAGGCGAACATGGCAATCTTTGCGATAGGCGATCTGCATTTGCCAGGCGGTCAGGATAAACCCATGGATGTGTTTGGCAGCCATTGGGGCGATCATGCTGCCCGTATCGCCGACAGCTGGAACCAAACGGTCGCTTGTGACGATCTGGTACTAATACCCGGCGATATCAGCTGGGCAATGCAGTTTGACCAGGCAAAGAACGATTTGCTCTGGATTGCAGGCTTGCCCGGCGATAAATTGCTTTTACGCGGAAACCATGACTATTGGTGGAGTTCCATCGGCAAAATCCGATCCTGGCTTCCCTCCGGCATGCACGCGCTGCAAAACGATACCTTTCTATGGAACGGCTTCGTGATTTGCGGGTCCCGGGGCTGGGTCTTCCCGACGCCCGGCAACCCGTTGGATCCCACCGATACGAAGGTTTATAACCGGGAGCTGATCCGGCTTGAGCTCTCGCTGCAAAAGGCGCAAAGCGCGCAGCGCCCCATTCTCGTCATGACCCATTATCCCCCGCTTCTAAAAGACACGCTCGACACCGCATTCACGGCATTGCTGGAACGGTATCATGTGTCCTTGTGTTGTTTCGGGCATTTGCACGACACGGGAATAGCCAATGCGTTTCAAGGCCGCTATAACGGCATCGACTATCATCTCGTCTCGTGTGACGCCATTCAGTTTAAGCCCAAGATCATCGTGTCCTAGGTCGCATCACATCACCGCCTAAACCGCCGCAAGGCGGTTTTTTTATGCCCGTTTTGTTTTCAGCCACTTCTGCCGCGTTGTTTTCCCTGCGCAGCGGGTAACAACCCGTTCGGGATTAAAGATATGGAAAATATACATCGGCTTGCGTTCATCCACCCGGTAAGCCCCCCTTCGTCCTCCACGCTTCCCCACCAGGCTGCCGAATGCATTGAATCGTTATCTCATAAGCGTTTCACGCACTCTATTATGTAAAATTTCTTCAATAATTGATGTCAAAATCCCTTGACAAGTGGTAAATTGTGCGAGATAATGGTGGCAGATAAAAACAGAGTGGTGGATTGTGGGGAAAGGAGCGGTATTTCATGGACGAACAAAGCGTGAACGTTACCGCGCCGAAGACCTACGGTTTTTTCGGCTGCCATACGCATTCAGTCGATGAAAAGGGCCGCATCATCATTCCCACGGCATACCGCGAAGCGCTCGGGGAAACGTTTTCCATCGGGCCGACCCGGGCGTTCGATGGGATCGCGCTCTACCCCACGGCGGTTTACGATCAAATCCTTGACGAGCTCAGCTCGCTCAACCAGCGCAAACCCCATGTGCAGCAATACACCATGCAGTTCTACAAACTTTCCAACCGCGAAATGCAAAAAGACGGCCAGGGCCGTATCCTTCTGCCGCAGAAAATTCGCCAGCGCTTTCTGGAGAACGCGAGCGAAGTGGAAATCAGCGGCAGCAATAATTTCATTCGTATTCTGGATGCCGGCAAGGCCGCAGAAATTGAGCGGCGCTTCAACGAAAATCTCCCCGATATTCTCGATCAAATGGCAAACGACGAGCCATAAACTCGAAAGGAGACCGCCACGATGTCGCAAATAACGTTAAATCCTCCATTTCGCAATCATATGTATACAGGAGCCGCAAACAACTCCCGCCTGTATGTGCGGCCGAACGTGTATCTCCCCAACGGTGAGATCGACTTTCTAACCGGTATGCTGTGCGAAGCCCGTCGCAGAACCGGGCGTACGCAGGCGCTGAGGCGGGAGGCACGCCAGCTGGACGCCGAATTCGCGCAGTTGAAAACAATGCTGCAGGAACGCGCAGGCGAAAAAGGAAAACGCATTTCCAAAAAAGCTGCCGTTGGGTTGGTCGTGTCCGTGTTACTGTTCTTCTCAGTCATCTTGCTGGTGCAGCAAGGCAATATCGCGTCCCGCTATCACGCGATCAGCCTTCTGGACGATAAAATCAAGGCAACGGCGTCCGTTGTAAGCGACATTCAGGCACAGATCGACGAAGCGTCCGACCCGGTGAATATCTGTTATACGGCCGCCCGCGATCTGGACATGGTTCCCGGGGATTCTGCACAGGCGATTTATCTCACTGCGCTGAGCACCCGCCCGAACGCCGAGCCGATCGCAATCCGCGCCGGAAATAACTGATCCGTTACAAAGGCTTTATCAATATGAGATTCTAAAGGATTGCAAATTCATACGGATTCGCGTTACAATAGAATAGATCACTGGTTTCAGGCAGTCTTCCGATATGGGGGAAAAAGAGATGTTACTCAAGGAACTCATAGCGAGTATTCCCGGCGCCGTTGAAAGCAGAGGGAATGTTGAGCTCGATATCGACGGCCTTACCATGAATAGCCGCGACGTAACCCCTAACGGGTTATTCTTTTGTATCAGCGGTTCCAAGGTCGACGCGCACGAATATGCCCCGCAGGCGATTGACAACGGTTGCAAAGCCCTGGTCGTGTCACGTTTCATCGAAACCCTGCCCGTTGCGCAAATCAAGGTTCAAAACGTACGATCCGCCATGGCCTATATCTCCGCTGCGTTTTTCGGTTTTCCCGCCAAATCGCTCCGGCTCATCGGGATCTCGGGTACGAAGGGGAAAACCACGACGACCTATCTGGTCAAGTCCATCATGGAAGCCGCCGGTTTCAAAGTCGGCCTCATCGGAACGACCGGCAACATGATCGGCGACCGCTATATAAAAAGTGCGCTGACCACACCGGATTCGATTGATCTTCACCACACGTTCCGTGACATGCTGGACGATGGTGTAGAAATCGTCTGCATGGAAGTCAGCGCTCATGCGATCGACATGCACCGCGTCGACGGTCTCTTTTTTGAAGCGGCCTGCTACACCAACTTGTCGCAGGATCATCTGGATTACTTTCATACGATGGAAAACTACTTTGAAGCAAAGAAACGCTTTTTCACCAGTGATTTTGCTTTGAACGTGTCTCTGAACATAGACGACGAAACCAGCCTGCGGATTCTCGACGATTTAAAGGTTCCGTATCTCACGTACGGTATCCGGGTCAATTCCGATCTGTTTGCGCGCGATATTGAGATTTCCGAAAGCGGCATTCACTTTTCCATTCAGCTTCGCAATATCGAGACTTTCGACGTCAGCATGCAGATGACCGGCATGTTCAACGTTTATAACGCTTTGGCCGCCGCATCGCTGGCCATGATCTTCGGCGTGGAAGTACCGGCCATTCAGGAAGGCCTTCACAACGTGAAATCCGTACCCGGGCGTATTGAGCTTTTGGATCTCCAGCTTCCGTTCAAGGTCATTCTGGATTACTCTCATTCGCCGGACGCTTTGGAGAATATATTGACCACCGTACGCACCTTTACAAGAAAACGGCTGATCGTTTTGTTCGGCTGCGGCGGAGACCGGGATCAGGGCAAGCGCCCGCTGATGGGAGAAATCGCAGGCCGCCTTGCCGATTTCTCCATTATCACCAGCGACAACCCCCGCACGGAGAACCCGCAGACTATTCTCACCGCGATTGAGAACGGCATGAAATCCGCCGGCGGAAAGTTCATCACGATCGAAAACCGGCGGGATGCCATCCGTTTTGCGCTGGATATGGCCGAAGAAGGCGATATCGTCATTCTGGCCGGGAAGGGCCATGAAACCTATCAGGAGATCATGGGCGTGAAACGCCCGTTTGACGAGAAGGTCGTCGTCAACGAAATATTGGAAGAAAAATTCCAAAGCCATGATTTCAAGAACGTTTGAGGTACCGCCATGCGTTTAATGATCCTCGCTTTTCTTGTATCCGTTCTGCTGATGTTTGGCGTGGCCCGTTATTTCCTGCCGATGCTGAAGCGATTGAAATTCGGACAACCCATCCACGAGCTGGCGCTTGAGGCCCATCAGCTGAAACAGGGAACGCCGACGATGGGCGGTTTGATGTTCGCAGCGGTGACCGTCGTTCTCACGCTCGTTTTCTCCGGCATCTACGGATTTTCCCTCTCCACGCTGGCGCTGATCGGGTTTTGCGTTTTATGCCTGCTGATCGGTTTTGCGGATGATTATACGAAGATCAGGCGCAAGCATAACCAGGGGCTCAAGTGGTGGCAGAAGGTAGCTGCCCAGATCATCATCGGGTTCTTTTTTTCTTTATATTGTTATCTGTCACCCGGCATTGGCAGCGCTCTCATCCTGCCTTTCTCCGGCGCGGAGTGGGACCTGGGGATCTGGTATTTGCCCGTGATGACGCTGGTTGCCATGTTCGTTGTCAACAGCGCCAATCTCCAGGACGGGCTGGACGGGTTGTTGTCAAGCGTATCCGCGGCCGGCAGTATCGCCTGGTCGGCGATTACGCTGTTGCTGATGACGACCGCTTCTTCCCTGTCCAGCACGGACGGTTTCGGAGTTCTATGCTTTAATCTTGTGCTTCTCGGTTCGCTGCTTGCATTTCTTCGTTACAATTATCACCCTGCCAAGGTATTTATGGGCGATACAGGCAGTATGTTTCTGGGAGCGGCGATGATGGGTGTGTCCATGCTGCTCCGCCTGCCGCTGCTGCTGCTCCCCATTGCGTTTACCATGCTGATGAGCTCCGTATCCGTTATCATGCAGCGCACTTATTATAAGCTGACGCACGGAAAGCGGATTTTCAAGGTGTCCCCCATCCATTATCACTTCCAGAAAAGTGGAATGAACGAGCCGCAGATCGTAGCCATGTACACGGCGGTTGCGGGAGCATTGGGTATTCTTGCCGTGCTCTCGCTGCCATGGCTCTAAACGGGAGGCTTACACGATGATCAAACACAACGACCGCGTACTCGTCGTCGGCATGGCGCGCAGCGGCATTGCCGCAGCCAAGCTTTTGCTGCAGCACGGTGCCATACCCCTGCTCAACGACCAGCGGAAAGCGGATACGTTTGGCAGCGAACTTGATGACTTTATCAATACGCCCTGCGAGTTTCATCTCGGCGAGAATCCCGTTGCGTTGCTGCCCTCCTGTGATCTGGTGGTCATCAGCCCCGGCGTTCCCGTCGATGCCCCGATTGTGCAGCAAGCCCGCAAACAGGGCGTACCGCTGATCGGCGAGCTGGAGCTTGCGTTCGCATTCTTGCAGGGAAGCCTCGTCGCCATAACGGGCACTAACGGTAAAACCACAACGGTCACACTGCTGGGTTGTATGTTCGAAACCGCCGGCCGCACGGTGCATGTCGGCGGCAACATCGGATATCCGTTATGCGCCATCGCCATGAAGAGCAAGGTTTCGGACGTTGTCGTTGCCGAGGTGTCCAGCTTTCAGCTTGAAACTGTGCAGTCCTTTCATCCGCGCGCCGCAGCCTTGCTAAACATCACGGAGGATCACCTGAACCGGCACCGCACCATGGATGCTTACGCCGCGCTCAAAAAACGCATCTTCGAATTTCAAACGGCGGATGACCTTGCCGTGATCAACGCCGATGACCCGCTCGCCCGAAAAGCAGCGGAGGGCATCGCATCCCCGATCGCCTATTTTTCCCGTCTTTCCAAAGTACATAACGGCGTCTGTCTGGACAACGGTTGCGTCGTAGCCGTTGCGGATGGCGCTGCAACGGTGATCTGCCAGCCGGAAGAGATTCTCATCCCCGGGCCGCACAACCTGGAAAACGCAATGGCCGCGATCGCGATCGCCCGTTGGTTCGGGATCTCGGCAGGCGACATCAGGCGGACGCTTCAGACCTTTTCCGGCGTCGAACACCGCATCGAAACCGTTCGCCGTGTGAACGGCATCACTTATATCAACGATTCCAAGGGCACCAACGTAGCAAGCACCCTGATGGCTATCCGAAGCATGAAGGCTCCGTCCGTCATCATTCTGGGCGGGTATGATAAACACTCGGATTTCAGTGAGCTGGCCTCGGCGATCAAGGATGAGCCGATGATTACCCACGCCATTCTGCTGGGGCAAACTGCCCAACAGATTGAAGATACACTGCATAAGTACGGTTTTACCGCCTGCACAAACGCTTACAGCCTGCTAGATGCCATTCAGAAAGCAAGCGAACACGCAGTCAGCGGCGGCAACGTGCTGTTTTCTCCGGCCTGTGCCAGTTTTGATATGTTCCGCGATTATGAGCACCGCGGCGCCATGTTTAAAGAGATCGTAGCGGGTTTGGCGGAAACCTGCTGAACGGGAGCATACGATGCGCAAAAAACGCGGCCCGCAAACTGTATACGAGGAACCGCAATATTCCGGCGCTTCCGATTCGAACCCGGATTCGCCGCAGTCACCGGCACGTTCCGGGAAAATCGTCGTACGGTTCGTTATCTTTTTGATCGTCGTCAGCGTTGCGTTAATATGCATCCAAACGATACTGTTCAGGCTGAAAACCGTATACATAATCGGAAACGCTTCGATTTCCGCAGAGCACATCACAGCCTTGTCCGGACTTGTGAAAGGCGATAACCTGTTTACCGTCAATGAGGACAAAATACGGGAAAACCTGGAGCGGGATCATTGGATTGTGCTCAGCCACTGTTTCAAGCGCTATCCAAACGAAGTATACCTGATCGTGAACGAACGCAAGATCGTCGCCACCCTGCAGTATCTGGGAATTGAGTACACGCTAGACATTGACGGCATGGTTCTGGAAGAATACAGCGACATGAATTACCCGGGGGAAGTGCCTGCGGTTTATGGGTTTAAGGTGTCCAGCGCAATCGTTGGCGAATTGCTTTCGGTCCGCGACGAAGCGCAGCTGATCGCGTACGCAAGCATCGTTTCGGAATTAACCATACAGCAGTACGCAGAGCGTATCGTAAGCATCAACGTCAGCGATCCCGAACAGCTTACGCTTTTCACGAAAGACGGGATTACGGTGCAGCTTGGCAGCAGCGAATATATGCGCGCGAAAATCGGCGCTATGCGCACCGATATCGCATACCTCCAGCAGTTGGGTGAAACTTCCGGCGTGTTGGATGTCACCGTGCCGGAAGACGGAAAATTCAGACGGGAGTAACGGCATGAAGCGACAGGAAATCGAGAACAGGCTTTCCGGGGTACGGTGTTTTTTATTGGATATGGACGGTACGTTTTATCTCGGCAATCAGATTCTGGACGGCTCCCTTCAGTTTTTGGATAAGGTGAAAAGCGCGGGAAAACAGGCGCTGTTTCTGACCAACAACTCCAGCAAATCCGCGGCGGTTTACGTGGAGAAGCTCAAACGCATGAACGTCAGCGATCCTTTTCTGCGCGTTCTCACGTCGGGCCAGGCCACGGCGCAATATGCGCTGAAAACGTTCCCTGGCCGAACGGCATACGTTCTTGGTACACAGCAGCTGCGCGACGAGTTGACCGCCTTGGGAATTCAGATTGACGAGCAAAACCCGGCATACGTGATCATCGGCTACGATACAACGCTGGATTACGCGAAAATGACGCGCGTGTGCGATCTTGTCCGCGCCGGGCTTCCCTATATTGCCACCCATCCGGATTTCAACTGCCCCACGGAAACAGGCTTTGCACCGGATATCGGCGCAATCATCGCGTTCATCGAAGCCAGCACCGGGCGCAGGCCGGATGAAATTATCGGGAAACCGTACCGTGGGATCGTGGAGGAAGCCATGCGCGTAACCGGGTTGCAGGCCGCGCAGCTTGCGATGGTCGGCGACAGGCTGTATACGGATATCGCCATGGCTTGCAATCACGGGATGCTCGGAATCCTGGTCCTCACGGGCGAGGCGACGAAGGATGACCTTGCCGTCTCCTCCGTAAAGCCCGATCTGGTTTTCAACCGCCTGGCCGATATGATAGAATACCTGTAACGATCTTTAGAAAGGCGCAATACATGAAACGGTTTGCACTGGTTCTGCTCTGTCTGGTTCTGGCAGCATCCGCCTCTCCCGCCGCAGGGATTGCGGAAATCGTCGGGTATCAGCCGCTGCAATACGGCGATTCCGGCGATGAGGTTGTGTTGATTCAGGAACAGCTGAATATGCTGGGCTACTACGCGGGTAAAATCAACGGCTATTATCTGGACGGTACCCGCCAGGCCGTACTTCGCTTTCAGGCAGACTACGGAATCGAAGCCACGGGTATGGTGGACGGCGAAACCGAGGCCATGCTTTTCAGTGCCGAGTACCGCACGCTGACAACGGGAGATTCAGGCGATGACGTAAAACGGATACAGGAACGGCTCGTCGCTTTGGAATACTACAACGGCAAGATCAGCGGCGATTATCTGGAAGGCACCACCTTCGGGATACAGACGTTTCAGGAAAAGAACGGTCTGACCGCCACGGGTACCGCGGATATCGAGACGCAGCGTAAACTGTTCAGCGAAAACGCGCTTTCCCGTTTTGCCCAGGCTGCCGAGACAACGTCAGGGCTTGGCGATATCAACGACGTCGTCATCGCGTCCGACGGCGCGCAGACAGACGCCACCCAGTATGACATCGAGTTTAACGGAAAACTCACCCGCGGCGCGCAGGGAAGCCGCGTTAAGCAGATTCAACAGCGCTTGACGGAGCTTCACTACTTCTCCGGGCCGATCAGCGGCAATTATATGAACCAGACGATCGAAGCCGTCAAGGCGTTTCAGGCAAACAACGGCCTGAAGGTGGACGGTATCACAGGCGCGGAAACCTGGTCGGTGATGTTCAATCTTACCTATGCGCTGGATGCTTCGGCAACGCCGCGCCCAACACCGGAGGCGACCCCGATCCCCTATTTTCTGACAGTAGACGTGAAAAACCAAGTGGTCGTCGCCTATGGATTGGATGAAAACGGCGATCATACGATTCCCGTTCGGTATATGGTGTGTTCCACAGGTACCTCCAGCACGCCCAGCGACGTCGGCATATTTACACTGGACGGAAA
>CAYRPW010000027.1:0-4545 GCA_964426145.1 uncultured Oscillospiraceae bacterium | reverse complement strand
GTTGGGCATTCTTCTCCCTGTATGGCAGCTATGCCCAGTTCTGGACGAAAATTAACGAAAACATCGCGTTTCACTCCGTAATCTATAACGAGGTGGATTTGAACGCTCTCAGCCGGAAAAGTTACAACATGCTGGGTTCCCGCGCTTCGCATGGGTGCATCCGGCTTCTCAATCATGACGCGCAATGGATTTATGATAACGCCGGCGCGGGTACCGTAGTGACCATTACGGAGGACCTGCCCCTCGATCCGGAACTGCGTTCGGCGCTGAAACCCAAAGAGCTTTCCAGCAGCTGGAAAAGCGCTCCCGAAACGCCGGTGCCCACCGCATCCCCCCTCTATGACAGCAATGCGCTGCCTCCGCTGCCGCTGCGTTCCATGCAAAAAAAATCTTCCGGCGAAGATGTATACTGGCTGCAGATGAAATTAAAGGAACTCGGTTATTATCAGGGCGCGCTTGCAACGGGAACCTATCTGGACGGTACGGTGAAAGCCGTCAAGGCGTTCCAGAAGGAAGCGCGGCTTTCACAGGACGGCATAGCGGGCTTGACAGCGGACGGCGTTGCAGGCATTCAAGCCCTGAACGTTTTATATGCGGATGTGCTGGCCACGGAAACCCCGGTTTCCGTCACCCCTGAGCCGCCTTTTACTACCCCGTCGCCCACGCCGGCACCGTAATCATACGGTGCCGAATCGAAAAATTCATATACAGCATTGCAAATACTTTTTGCATGAGGATGTTTATGTTATACTGTTTATTGGGTTACGCCCGCGATTCCCAATGAATAGGAGGCATTTACATGCATTATTCCAGAGAAGTGCAAGAAATGGTATGCGTAAAAAAAGGCCCGGATCACGGCCCGGCTCCCATCCCCGAAGAGGGCAAATGGGTACAGAGCCGTGAAGTGAAAGATATCAGCGGCTTCACCCACGGAGTCGGCTGGTGCGCGCCGCAGCAGGGCGCATGCAAACTTTCTCTAAACGTGAAAGACGGCGTCATTCACGAGGCGCTGGTCGAAACGCTGGGTTGCTCCGGGATGACGCACTCCGCCGCCATGGCCTGTGAAATTCTGCCCGGAAAAACCGTTCTGGAAGCATTGAATACCGATCTGGTTTGCGATGCGATTAATACCGCCATGCGCGAACTTTTTTTGCAGATTGCTTACGGCCGCACCCAGAGTGCGTTTTCCGAAGGCGGTTTGGAGATCGGCGCAGGCCTGGAAGATTTGGGCAAGGGGCAAAGAAGCCAGATCGGCACCATGTACGGCACGCTGGCAAAAGGCCCGCGCTATCTGGAGATGGCGGAAGGCTACGTGCTCAAGGTCGGGCTGGACGCCGACCGCGAGATAATCGGCTACCAATACGTCAACCTCGGTAAGATGATGGAAGCAATCCGTCAGGGCGCCGATCCGAAAGCGGCTTATGAAAAGAACATCGGTTCCTACGGGCGCTTTCAGGAAGCCGTCGATATCATTGATCCGCGCAAAGAATAATTCCGAAAGAACGAGGTGAAAACAAATGGCTACATTTGAAGGTTACGAGAGAAGATTAGCAAACATCAGCAAAGTTCTTGCGGAGTACGGGTTCAGTGATCTGGATGCGATGGCTGCCTATGTGAAGGACAAGGGAATCGACGTTCGCGGAATCGTAACGGGCGTGCAGAAGATTGCATTCGAGAACGCGACGTGGGCTTATACCCTGGGCACGGCCATCGCACTGAAAAAGAACGTGAAAACAGCCGCGGAAGCCGCGGAAGCCATCGGTTTGGGGCTGCAGGCTTTCTGCATTCCCGGTTCGGTCGCCGATCAGCGTAAGGTGGGCCTCGGGCACGGAAACCTGGGTGCGATGCTCCTTCGGGAAGAAACGAAGTGCTTCTGTTTCCTCGCCGGTCATGAAAGCTTTGCCGCTGCCGAAGGCGCCATCGGGATTGCCCGTACCGCAAACAAGGTACGCAAAGAGCCGCTGCGCGTGATTTTGAACGGCCTGGGTAAAGACGCTGCGTTCATCATCAGCCGCATCAACGGATTTACGTATGTGAAAACGCAGATGGACTACTACACCGGTGAAGTTGCCATCGTGAAAGAAACGGCTTACAGCACGGGAGACCGCGCGAAGGTGCGCTGTTACGGTACGGACGACGTGACCGAAGGCGTTGCGATCATGCAGCTGGAGAAGGTCGACGTTTCCATTACCGGCAATTCCACCAACCCCACGCGTTTCCAGCATCCCGTCGCCGGCACGTATAAGAAATGGTGCGTTGAAAACGGAAAGAAGTATTTCTCGGTTGCAAGCGGCGGCGGCACCGGCCGGACTCTCCATCCGGATAACATGGCGGCTGGCCCCGCCAGCTACGGCATGACCGATACGATGGGCCGCATGCACTCCGACGCACAATTTGCAGGTTCTTCCTCCGTGCCCGCCCACGTGGAAATGATGGGCCTGATCGGCATGGGCAACAACCCGATGGTCGGTGCGACCGTTGCGGTTGCCGTGGCGATTGAAGAAGCGGCAAAGTAAGTGCACGAATGAAAAACCGGAGCTGCAACGGCTCCGGTTTTTATTTTCTTCTTCGGTACCGAAGCGTGTTATCGGTAAGTTGCGTGCATTATACAACAGCCTCGTTTTCCTAGATTTATTACGGATTTCCCGTCATTTCTTTCTGTTCACTGTGCAGCGACGTCCCGTTTTCCTTCGCGCGGAAAGCCGCCGCGTATTGTCAGCCCGCATCTTCTTGTGCTAAAGTATCCCCTATGAATTAAGTGTGCGGCTTTCCGCTTGGGCGGTAGTCAGCGTGCGGATTTTGGGAGGCTGTTCTATGTTAAGAAGCCAGCAGATCCGGGCGATTGCCCCGGAAATGGATCCGCTGCGGATGGGGATGGGTTGGACGGCGGACGATTTGGAAAAACCGCAGATCCTGATTGAAAGCACGTTCGGTGACAGCCATCCGGGCAGCGCCGGGTTATTCGCGTTGGTTACGGAAGCTGCCGACGCCGTCAACGCGGCGGATGCAAAAGCCGCCAGATATTTCACAACCGACATCTGCGACGGGATGGCGCAAGGGCACGACGGCATGAACTATTCGCTGGCCAGCCGCGATATGATTGCAAACATGATCGAAATCCATTGCAACGCCACAACGTTTGACGGCGGCGTGTTTATCTGCAGCTGCGACAAAGGCGTTCCCGCGCACCTGATGGCGATCGGCAGGCTGAACATCCCCAGTATCGTTGTAACCGGCGGCGTGATGGATGCCGGTCCGGATCTACTGACACTGGAACAGATCGGTAAATACAGCGCTATGGAAAAGCGCGGAGAAATTTCAGCCGATACGCTGCGGTGGTACAAGCAGCACGCTTGCCCCTCCTGCGGCGCATGCTCGTTCATGGGCACGGCAAGCACCATGCAGATCATGGCGGAATCGCTGGGCCTGATGCTGCCCGGCACCGCGTTGATTCCCGCCACCAGCGAAGCGCTCCCCAAAGCCGCAAAAGCAGCCGGAGAGCAAATCGTAAGGTTGGCGAAGCAGGGTTTGAAAGCGCGGGACATCGTCACCATTAAAAGTTTCGAGAACGCGATCATGGTCCACGCAGCCATCTCCGGCAGTACGAACAGCCTGATCCACCTCCCGGCCATTGCCAGGGAATTCGGCATCGAGATCGATTCCGATACGTTCGACCGGCTGCACCAGGGCGCGCACTATCTGTTGGACGTTCGCCCGGCCGGCACGTGGCCGGCGCAGTTCGTTTATTATGCGGGCGGAGTTCCGGCGGTTATGGAACACATAAAGTCTAAACTTCATCTGGACGTATTGACCGTCACCGGGAAAACGCTTGGTGAAAACCTGGAAGCGCTTCGCAATGAGGGTTTCTATAACCGCTGCGCCCAATACCTTAACCCGTGGAACTTGCGACCCGAGGATATCATCCGCCCGTTTGAGCACCCGCTCGGAGACGACGGCACCATCCGCATTCTGCGCGGTAACTTGGCCCCGGAAGGCGCGGTTGTTAAGCATGCTGCCGTTCCCCGGGAGATGTTCCATGCCGTTCTCAGAGCCCGCCCGTTTGACAGCGAGGAAGCCGCGCTTTCCGCCGTATTGCGCCATGAGATTCATCCCGGCGATGCCGTGATCATCCGTTACGAAGGCCCGCGGGGCAGCGGAATGCCCGAAATGTTCTATACCACCGAGGCCATCGCATCCGACCCGGCGCTGAGCAAAAGTATCGCATTGATAACGGACGGTCGTTTTTCGGGTGCAACCCGCGGCCCGGCTATCGGGCATGTATCGCCGGAAGCTGCCGCAGGAGGCCCGATCGCGCTCATCGAGGAAAACGATTGGATACTGCTGGATATCCATCAGCGGCGGCTTGACCTGGTGGGCACGGAAGAAGGGCAAAAAGCGCCTGACGAAATACGGTCGATACTCGAAATGCGGAAAGCGGCCTGGCGGCCGAAACCGCCGAAGTATGAGCACGGAGCTTTGAAATTGTTCTGTAATCATGCTGCTTCCGCTATGAAGGGCGGCTATCTGGAGTAGTTCGTATCATAA
>CAYRPW010000026.1:2287-13910 GCA_964426145.1 uncultured Oscillospiraceae bacterium | reverse complement strand
AACGCTGGAGATGTACCCGTTCCTCATTCTGGAAGCGGACGGAGTTCCGGCCGGGTTTGCGTATGCCTCGCAAATCCGCCCGCACGAGGCTTACCGCTGGACGGCGGAGGCGACCATTTACCTGTCGCCGGACGCTCCCAGGCGCAAAGGGTTTGGGCGGCTTTTGTACGAGGAATTGCTGCGCATACTCCGGGAACAGGGCATCCAAACGGTTTTCGGCGTGATCACCGCGACCAACGAGCCCAGCCTGCGGATGCACGAACGCATGGGGTTTTCCAAAGCGGGCATTTTCAGGCGCATGGGAAACAAGCGCGGCGAATGGCTGGACGTGGTGTGGATGGAGAAAACCTTGTTAACCCTGCCAGATCAGCCCGACACTCCCACGCCTTTTCCGGCGCTTGATAAGCTGTAAAAGGAATACCGCTTGCGTTACCCCCGGCGTTCCTGTACAATATTCTTGATCCTCGCAAGCGGTGAACGGCAAGGAGTGAAGGCGCAAATGTATGAGAATTTATTCGCTTTCGTGCCAAACGCCTCCGGCGGAGCGCGTGGTCCGCTGCTCCGTGGATCCGGGTTCGCCGCCGCAGGTTGCCAAGCGTTTGCATTACAACTTCCGCATTTGCGGCGGCTTGTTGCGATAAACGGCCAGAAACACAGGGTATGATGAAAAAGCAAGACGTCACAGAAGTGCTGCGCAGATTACGGGCGTTGTACCCCGATGCGAAACCCGAACTGCATTTTTCCAATCCGTATGAAACGCTGATTTCCGTTATGCTGTCCGCACAGAGTACGGACGTGCAGGTGAACAAGGTTACGCCCGTTTTGTTTGCCAGGTATCCGGAGGTTCGCGCCTTGGCGGAAGCGAGCGTAGACGACGTGTTCCCGATCGTTCGCAGCTGCGGCTTCAAAAGCAAGGCGGCAAACATTGTTAATGCTAGCAAGCTGATCATGCTCCGCCACGGCGGCCAGGTACCCGACACCATGGAGGCGCTCACCGCGCTGCCGGGCGTCGGCCGCAAAACGGCGAACGTAGTGCTTGCCAACGCGTTCCATCAACCGACCATCGCGGTCGATACCCACGTGTTCCGCGTCAGCAACCGAATCGGCCTGGCGCAGGCGAAAACCGTGGAGGAGACCGAACGCCAGCTGATGCGGGCAATCCCCGAAGCTGAGTGGATCGAGGCGCATCACTTTTTGATCTATCACGGCAGGCGTGTTTGCATGGCGCGTAAACCCGCATGTGAACTCTGCGCCATCGCACCCTACTGTCAATATCGAAAGAACTTTTGAAAGGAATCTATGGCATCATTTGTAGATCATGTAATCATTAAGGTAAAGGCGGGCAACGGCGGCAACGGCTGCGTGTCCTTTCACCGGGAGAAATTCGTGCCCAACGGCGGGCCGGACGGCGGCGACGGCGGCGACGGCGGCAACGTGGTTGTGTTTGCCGATACGAACATGCATACGTTGCTTGATTTCCGGTTCACCAGCAAATACTATGCGGAAAACGGCGAGGACGGAAGCTCCGGCCGCTGCCATGGCAAACAGGGCGAAGATCTGATCATCAAAGTGCCCGTCGGCACGGTATTCTATCTGGATTCGGAGAACCGGGTCATTGCGGATATGAATACGCCGGGGCAGATGAAAACCATCCTGCACGGCGGGCGCGGCGGCCACGGAAACGCGCGCTTTGCGACGCCTACCCGGCAAGCGCCCAACTTTGCCAAGCCCGGCCTCAGAACCGAGGTTACGGAGGTAAGGCTGGAACTGAAAACCATCGCGGACGTAGGGCTGGTGGGGTATCCCAACGTCGGCAAGAGCACCTTGCTTGCCGCACTCACCGCTGCCAAACCGAAGATTGCCAATTACCATTTCACCACCTTAACGCCCAATCTCGGCATTGTGAAACGGTACGACACCAGCTTTGTGCTGGCGGACATTCCCGGGCTTGTGGAAGGCGCTAGCGAGGGGATCGGCCTCGGGCACGATTTTCTGCGGCATGTGGAACGCACAAGGCTGCTGCTGCACGTTGTGGATGCCGCCGGAAGCGAAGGCCGTGACCCGATCGCGGACTTCGAAACCATCAACCGTGAGTTGCAGGTGTACGGGGAGCCGATCGGCAGACCGCAGCTGGTGCTTTTGAACAAATGCGACCTGCTGACGGACGACGCGCAAAAGGATGTGCTTGTCGCCGCCTTTGCAAAGATGGGCTATACGGCGTTTCCCATCAGCGCGGTAACCCGGCAGGGGCTGGATCCGGTGCTTGACGAGGTAGTCAAACAGCTGAAGGAACTGCCGCCGCCTATGACGTATGCGGAAACCGAGGTCGACGGCTTTGCTTCCAAGACGGAGTTTACGATCAAAATGGACGGCAGCGTTTTCGTGGTGGAAGGGCCTGCGATCGAATATATCCTCAACAGCGTGAATTTCGACGACGAAGAAAGCATGAACTGGTTCCATCGTACGCTCAAGGATCGCGGTGTGATCGATGCGCTGCGCGAAGCCGGGGCTGCGGAAGGCAGCACCGTGCGGATCGATACCATGGAATTTGATTTCGTAGAATAGGAATGAGAATATGACGGGAAAACAAAGAGCTACGCTCCGCAGCCTTGCGAACGGCCTGGATACCATCCTCTACATCGGCAAGGACGGCGTGACGGACGCTACGCTGAAGGAAGCGTACGACGCGCTGGAAGCGCGGGAGCTGATTAAATGCGCAGTGCAGCAGGGATGTGATCTCAGCGCCCGGGAAGCGTGCGACCTGCTGTGCGAGAAAACCAACGCGGTGGCGGTAGCGGTGATCGGCCGCCGGTTTGTGCTCTATCGGGAAAGCAACACCAACAGGCATTTTCTGATCTAGAAACGCATCGCGCGGAAAGGCGGCAGCAGAGTGATCGAAACGGTGCTTCAAGCATTGCAGGAGATACGGCTGCCGTATGCGCTTTACGAAATGGATATCCACGGCCGCGTGGAAGAAGCGCTGAAATCAAAAAACATCGCGTATAGTCACGAGGCAAAGCTTTTAAAAGGCTGCCGGATCGATTACCTTGTCGGCAGCGTGGGGATTGAAATCAAAAAAGGGAAACCAAACCGAAACCGCCTGCTGGAACAGCTGGAGCGGTATTCGGCAAGCGACGCGCTTTCAAGCATCGTCCTGGTGAGCTGGCACAGCGTATCCGTACCCGCGCTCATCGGGGGCAAACGCGTTGAGCGTGTTATTCTTTCGCAATTGTGGGGGCCGAGCCTGCCATGAGGATGTCAGCAGATTTGCCGCCCTATCTGCGCATCGACGGCGCACAGCCCGACGGCGCTCAGACTTACGGCACCCTGAGCTACAACCGCCGCAGCGATTGCTGGGTGATCAAAGCCGATCCCAACGTAACGGAGCTGTGCAAGCGGCTGTTTCCGGGCACGGTTGCGCACCGGCGGGGCGAAGCGCGCTTTACCGCGCACCGCCGGATCATTGCGGACATGAACTGGCTGATGATGCGGTATCCGCTGGAGGTTGCGGTTCGTGACCGCGCCCGCTGGGCGGAGGCGCTTTCTCAGGCGCGCGCGTACGTACTGGAGCGGCAGGCCGCGATGCGTACCCCCGCCAGAATCAAGCCGGACAAGACGACGTTTCTTGGCACCCTTACGGCGTTTCAGGAGGAAGGGCTCGCCTTTTTACTGCGCACGGACCGCTGCCTGCTGGCAGACGAGATGGGGCTTGGCAAAACGGTGCAGTCGCTTGCGCTTTTATCGCATCTGTCGGCGTATCCGGCCATCGTTGTCGCCCCCGCGCATCTCATCCGAAACTGGGAATCGGAAATCTGCCGCTTTACCCGCAAAGAGGACGGCAGGCCGCTGACGGTACACGCCGTTAAAGGTTTGAAACCATACCCGCTTCCGCCCGCGGATATCTACCTGATGCATTATCTGCTGCTGCGCGGATGGAAAACGGAGCTTCCCAACGCGGGGATCGAATACGTTCTATTTGACGAGATTCAGGAACTCCGGCACAGCGGCACGGAGAAATACTCCGCGGCCAGCCTCCTGGCCGAACGAGCAAGCCGGGTCATCGGGCTGAGCGGTACGCCGATCTACAACCGCGGCGCGGAAATCTGGAATGTGATCAATATTCTGGATTTTCACTTTCTGGGCAATTATGAAAGCTTCACCCGCGAATGGTGTTACGGGTATGGAAACCAGATCGTTCAGAAACCGGAGCTTTTGGGCGACTACCTGCGCCGGGAAGGCATCATGATCCGCCGCACCAAGCAGGATGTGCTCTACGATTTACCGCCCAAGCGGCGGTTGGTTATGACGATCGAAAGCAACCAGGCAATCTATGAAAAACTCATGCAGCCGGTTGCGCAGAAATTGCAGCAGTTGCGAAACGGCGAGGAGCTGACGGGGTCCGAACGTTCCGTGCTCAAGATGGAGATCGAGCAGGGCGAGCGGCAGGCGACCGGCATTGCCAAGGCGCCTTTCGTATCCCAGTTTGTCCGCGCTTTGCTGGAAGGCGGCGAAAGGGTGCTGCTGTTTGCGCATCATCATCAGGTAATGGATCAATATAAAAACGATTTGCATACCTTCTCCCCGTGCTTTATCACGGGCAGGGAAACGCAGAAACAAAAGGAAGCGGCGCTGGACAGGTTTATGACCGGGAAATCCAGCCTCTGCTGCATTTCGCTTCGGGCATGCTCGGGTTTAAACCTGCAGCAGGCAACCTGCGTTGTGTTCGGTGAGCTGGATTGGTCTCCCGCCGTACATAGCCAGGCGGAGGACCGGGCGCACCGGATGGGGCAGAAGGATTCGATCCTGTGCTACTATCTGGTGTCCAGAGGCGGCAGCGATCAGGATATGCAGGATGCGCTGGGTTTGAAAGTGAGCCAGTTTACCGCGCTGATGGGGGATACGGTCAAAACGCAGGAAGAAATTCTTTCCGAATCCCAGTATGCGCAGCAGTATATGGAACAGCTGATTCGGCGGCTTATGGACAGCACGGAAGATGCGCAATAATTATTACATAAATATTAAATAATCACTTGACATTGTTAATATAATTTCATAGAATGTACATGTTTGGACAGCTATGTCTATTTTCGAGTATGCACGGAGGAACCGATATGAGAACTCGCCTGCAAAGAACGATATCCGTCATGGTTGGACTGGTGCTGACCGTACTGGCATTTGCGCCCGCGACGGCTGCAACCTATCCTTACGACACACAATCGGCGGACAGCGTGAACCTGCGTAAATATGCGTCCTCCTCCTCTGTGGTGCTCGCTTACATCCAGAAGGGCGATACCGTTACCTTGCTTGGCGAAAGCGGTTCCTACTACAAAGTGCAGTATGGGGACGAGATCGGTTACGCCAAGAAGGAGTTCATCAACGGAGCCAACCAAAAGGACGATCCCAGCTATGTTGCCGCCAGTTTGACCACCGTTACGGATTATCCGTATTCCACCACCACTACGGCGCAGGTGAGAATGCGCAGCCGGGCAAGCGATACCGCGTCCGTTGTGCAGTATGTGCCGGAAGGCGGCATCATAACGGTGAGCTCCGTGACTTCCAACAAGTATGCCAAAGCGACGTATGCCGGGAAAACTGGTTATATCCTGACCGACTTTATCAACCTTGCGGCCGGCGTTCCCACGCCGACCCCCGTTCCCGAAGCGATCGTGGATCCCGATGCGCAGAAGTACCCGGAGTTGATGTTCGGCGACGAGGGCACGTTTGTAACGGCGCTGCAGGAAGCGCTGACCGAGCTTCGCTATTATAAGGGGACGGTGGACGGCAAATACGGCGCGGGCACGAAAACCGCGGTACTATCCTTTGAAGCGAAAAATAAGCTGACGCAGGACGGCGTCGCGGACTCCGAGCTTTTGTACCTGCTGTTCGAAGGCACGCCCAGGAATTACGGCGGCTATAAGAAAACCGTGAAAACCGTACCCCCGATCTACGGAATCACCATGGAATACGGGGACAAGGGCGAACCCGTGAAGCAAATGCAAACGCGTCTGCAAACCCTCGGGTATTACAAAAGCGATATTACCGGCTTGTTCAACAGCGCTACGCGCACCGCCCTCAAAGCGTTCCAGAAAAAGATGAATATCTTAAGCGACGGCATAGCGACCCCGGACGTGCAGACCATTCTGTACAGCGCATCCGCTGTTTCGTCAGGCGACGCCGTTACGCCGACGCCCGTCGTCACCGCAACCATCGCGCCGCCTTCGGCTACGGTGCGCATGGGGGATTCGGGGGACGATGTGGTGCGGGTGCAAACGCGCCTGCAGGCTCTGGGCTACTATACCGGGAAGATCGACGGCAAATTCGGCAGCGGAACGTATACCGCGCTGACCGCGTTTCAAACCAAGAATAACCTGAAAGCGGACGGCATTTGCGGCACCAGCACCATCAGCGCGCTGTTCTCCGCGGACGCCGTCTATAACGGCACGACTCCCACACCGCAGCCCACCGGACAAATCGTGGTCACGGAGGATACCGTTACCGTAGTGCAAACCGGTTCCATCGGGGTTGCCGTACTCAATCTGCAGAAAAGATTGCAGGAACTCGGATATTATGTGTCCCGCCTGGACGGCGTGTATCTGAACAGCGATATGAACGCCGTCATCGCGTTCCAGAAAGCAAACGGGCTTACCGCGGACGGCAAGGCCGGATATGAAACGCAAAAGCTTTTATACAGCGACAAGGCCAAAGCTGCCGCCGTCAATGCCAGCGCGGAAGAAGATACCGCGCAGTATGCAACCCTCCGCTACGGGGACAGCGGTACGGAAGTTTCGCAAATGCAGGCCCGCCTGATTGAGCTTGGGTATCTCCAGGGCCAGGCAGACGGGGATTTCGGCCTTGCCACAAAGGCGGCAGTCGTCCAGTTTCAACGGGAAAACGGTCTGGTGCGCGACGGCATAGCCGGCAGCAAAACGCTGATTGCGCTGTACTCCGAGGATGCGACCGACACCACGCTGGATACGTCCGCGACGCTGTCGTTGGGGATGGTTTCCAGCACGGTTCGCCTTCTGCAAAGCCGGCTGATCTCGCTTGGATATTTGAAGGGAACGGCGGACGGCCAATTCGGGCCGCTGACCAGCCTTGCCCTGATCGATTTCCAAAAAGCGCAAAGCCTGACGGCCAACGGAATCGCAAACTCCGCGACGCTGAAAGCGCTCAATAAGATTATCGAAGAGGCGGAGCAGAAAGAAGTCGCAGCCGTTGCGCCCAACGTAAACGGAACGATCAGCCCTTCCCGCGTACGGTATGCAAACTGGTACGATGAGGTCCGCGACGTAGCGCGCAAATATCCCAACGTAACGGTATACGATTTCAGCACCGGCATCAGCTGGCACATCACGCTGTTCAGCTTCGGCTCGCATGCCGACGGTTACCCGACCACTGCCGAAGATACCGCGAAAATGCTCGAGGCGTTTGGCGGAGCCACCACCTGGACCCCCAAAGCCGTCTGGGTTGCGTTCAGCAACGGCAGCGTATACATGGCAACCACGCACGATACGCCGCACGGCGTGATCCCGAGCACAACCAATAACTTTAACGGCCACCTTTGCATCCACTTCCCAAGGACCGCGGATCAGGTGGCGTCGATCGGTCCGTATGCAACGTCTCACCAGAAGGCGGTTGACCTGGGCTGGACGGCAACGCTGGCGATGGCTGCGATCAATTAACCGAATTCAGATTCGTTAGTTTTCTTCCATGAATGGGAGCGGGATGGAGTTGCCTTCCTGCTCCCATAATTTGTCCAGATGATAAAACTCACGTTCCTGCGGCATGAAAATATGAATAAACACGGAGCCGTAATCCAGCACAACCCAGCGGCTGCCGGGGTGGCCGTCTTTGCGGAGCGGAGAAAGCTCGCGCCGGAGCAGCTTCTCTTCCACGTCTTCGGCCAGCGCCCTTGCCTGCAACGCGTTTCTGCCGGTGGCAATCACCATGACTTCCGTGATCGTCGTCAACTTGGATACGTCCAGCATCGCAATGTTCTGCGCGCCTTTCTGATAAAGCGCTTCCGCGGCCAGGAATCCGATTTCCTTTGATGTCATCCGATGATCCTCCTCATTCTTGCGTTAACTCCTTCAGCCACCGTAAAACGTCCTCCGTTGCGGGATGAAGCGGCCTTTTTGTCTGCGCAACGTGTTCTTTGGAACACAGGAGCATGCGGTACGTTGCCTGTGCAAGGTTCTGGTCCGCCAGCGCGCGTATCTGGGCAAGCTCGGGCATGTCGTCGCGGTAGGGTTCTATTTTATCCGCAAGAAAGATAACCATATCCATTGCCGTCATCCCCACGTATCCGGTGGTATGCGCGGAGATTGCGGTGAGAATATCCTGCCGCTGCACACCGTACCTTGCTTTGGCGATCACCGCGCCGACCGGCCCGTGCAGCAGGCCGGGCGTATGAAATTCCGTTTCCGAAAGGGAAAGGTTTTCACTCTGCGCGATGGTCTGCATCGTTTTTAGACCCATACATTTGGCGCAATCGTGCAGCAGCGCGGCAAGTTCGCAGGCAGGCACGTCCAGGTGATGGATTTTCGCCAGACGGATGGCCGTATACGCCACGGCAAGCGAGTGCAGCAGGCGGTCTTCGCTTAAGTCCTCCCTGAGCAAAGGGTAAGCCTGCGCCAGGCCTTCCGCGGAATCGGCGCAGCCGTACAGGCGCATGATCCGGATATACTCGATCACTTCCGCAGGCAGAAGCGTATCGTCGTATACGCCCTGCCGGATCTGGCCACGGATGTCCGACGCGCTGACGTCCACCGGGGGCAGCGGGAGGAAATGGAAAACGGCGCCCTTGGCTTTCAGCGCCTGCACATAGGGATGGTCGGCCAGGTTTTGATGCTGCCGGTAACAGACGATGAACGAACACTGTTTGAAAACTTCCAGCGGCTGCACCCAGTTTTCCAGATCAAACAGCGTATCGTCGCCGATGATGTAAAACAGATCGGCATTGGGGTGTCTGCGATGCAATACTTTCAGCGTATCGACCGTATACATGATTCCCGCGCGGATCATTTCGACGTCGGAAATAAGGAGGTCGTCGTATGGAATCAACGCGAGCCGCGTCATCTCGTACCGATGCGCGGCTTGCGCGAGCTCCGTATGCTTGTGCGGCGGATTTCCGTTGGGTATGAATAAAACACGATGGAGTTTCAGCTCTTTGAGAGCGCTGAGGGCAATCTGCAAATGACGCCGGTGTACAGGGTTAAAGCTTCCCCCCAGTATGCCGATCCTGCTTCGTGCCACATTTGCGCCCCCTTTCTGTTCTCTAGTATACTCCAGTTCGCCGTAAATGGAAAGCCTGCCGCACGGTTTCCCTGCTCTGTTTACAAGGCGGGGTTATCTGGGCTATAATAATCGTAAGCCGACGCCAATACCTTTGGATTGGACGCCGGCGGGGGAATCCAGGTTTCCATCATCAAATCGTCGGGTATCAAATTTGAACTCGAACGGAGGCAATGTTTATGACCCAATCCACAAGGAAACTCACAAGCGCTCAGATCACAAGGCTTACCATCACCGGCATGCTGTCTGCGCTCATCCTCATCATGGTGTACACGCCCATCGGCCTGCTTCGGCTTCCCGGCACATCCATTGAAATCACGCTCATTACCATCCCGGTTCTGATCGGCTTGCTGGCGGAAGGCCCTGCCGTCGGCGCCATTCTGGCGCTGGTGTTCGGCGCCGGAACGATGCTCAAAGGCTTAATCGCCCCGGCCACGCCGTTTGACCCGTTCTTCATCAATCCCTTGGTATCGGTCATACCGCGGCTGCTCATCTCGATTGCCGCGTGGGCGGCGTTTAACTTCGTGAAAGCGCTTCTTCCCAAGAATAAACGAATGGAATCGCTCGCCTGGTCCGTTTCCGCGCTGATCGGCAGCCTGACCAATACCGTATGCGTGCTTTTAGCGCTCTTTCTCGTCTATCGGACGCAGATCAACGGAATACTCAGCAACCTGGGGCTGGAGCAGTACGCGGGCGCCGCGGGTAAATTCCTTTTCTTCGGCGTAGCGTTACCAAACGGAATCCCGGAAGCCATTGCCACCATGATCCTGGTTCCGGCCGTCATGGTTGCGGTTTCGGCAGTAAAAAAACGCAGATAGAAGGAGCATTTCCATGATCCTGACCATGGACGTTGGCAATACGAACATCAAAACCGCGCTGTTCAACGGCGACGCGCTGGTGAAGTACGGGCGATTCTCCACCGATATCACGCGGACGTCCGATGAGTACGGCATTCTGTTTGAAAGCCTGTTCCGGCATGACGGACTGAAGCTTAACGATGTGGACGGCATCGCGATGTCCAGCGTCGTGCCCACGATGAACTTCACGCTGGAGCATATGTGCAGGAATTATTTCGGCATGATGCCCATGATGGTCGAACCCGGCATCAAAACCGGGATCAACATCAAGTACGAAAATCCGCGCGAACTTGGCAGCGACCGTATTGCCAACGCCGTGGCTGCCTATGAAGAATACGGCGGGCCGTGTATATTCATCGACTTCGGCACGGCTACCACGTTTGGCGCGATTGACCAGGACGGATGCTTTCTGGGCGGGTGTATTTATCCCGGGATCAAGCTGTCCAGCGAAGCGCTGGTCGGCAGCGCGTCGAAGCTCCCTCGCTTCGAACTGGTCAAAACGGAAACCGTGATCTGCAAGACGACGATCACCAATTTGCAATCCGGTGTTTTTTATGGCACCATTGGGCTGGTCAATTACATCGTCAAGCGGATGCGCGCGGAACTTAACGCGCCGAACGCCGTGGTGGTGGCCACCGGCGGTCTGGCGACGCTGTTCAAGCATGACGATCCCGTGATCGACCATTTCGACGGCCTGCTTACGCTCAAAGGGCTTCGCATTCTTTACAATCGCAATCGTAAGCACGAAAGGAAAACGCAGCCATGATTCAAAAAGTGACCATCGGGTTTCTGGGATGCGGCAACGTGGGCGGCGGCGTATGGCGGCTGCTGCAGGGATTCGCGGGCGATATCGAGCATCGCGCGGGGCTTTCGTTCCATGTGAAGAAAGTTCTGGTGCGCACGCTGGGTAAGGAGCGCGGCATTCAGTTCCCCAGCGGCGTGCTCACCACGCGGCCCGAGGACGTGCTGGAGGATCCGGAAATCCAGATGGTCGTTGAATTTTTAGGCGGAGAGGAACCCGCCTACGCCTATATGCTGCAAGCGCTGAAGAACGGAAAAACCGTGATTACGGCAAACAAGGTGGCTTTTGCGCTGCACTGGCACGAGCTGCAGAAAGCGGCCAAGCAAAACGGCGTCGGTTTATATTACGAGGCTGCCGTCTGCGCCGCGATCCCCATCATCCATTCGCTGGAGGAAAGCCTGCAGGCGAACCGTATCTCAAAGCTCCTGGGCATCGTCAACGGGACGACCAACTATATTCTCTCCCGGATGAGCAAGGAAAACGCCGATTATCAAACGGTGCTTGAGGACGCGCAGCGCCTTGGGCTTGCCGAGCCGGATCCTTCGTCCGACGTGGAAGGGCTGGACGCCGCGTACAAGCTCAGCATTCTGGCATCCATGGCGTTTCATGGGCGTGTGCCGTTTGAAGACGTTTTTGTCGAAGCTGTGTCGCTTGCGCTAACTCCGGTTCG
>CAYRPW010000026.1:0-2277 GCA_964426145.1 uncultured Oscillospiraceae bacterium | reverse complement strand
GCTGCGGCGAAGAGCTTGGGTACACGCTCAAGCTGCTTGCCATTGCCAAACGCAGCGGAATGAACGTGGAAACGCGCGTGCATCCAACCTTTATCCCGAGCGACCACCCGCTGGCAAACGTCAACGGTTCCTTTAACGCCGTTTACCTGTTCGGCCATGCCTGCAAGGAAATGATGCTGCTGGGCCGCGGCGCGGGCGATATGCCCACGGCAAGCGCGATCGTCAGCGATCTGGAGCGCGCGGCGACCACCACAAAGCACCGGTATCCCACGTTTGTAAACGAACCCAACCCCAAAGTGGCGCTGGTGAACACGCGGGATTGGAAATGCCCGTTCTATATCCGCATGCATGCAAACGATCAGCCCGGCGTATTGCGCGATATAGCCAGCGCGTTTGCCGACGCGGGCGTAAGCCTTGCCGCCGTGCAGCAAAAAGGGCAAGTGCACGACGGCCATGTAACGCTGGTCATCATCACGCACGTTGCGGGAGAAAAAGCCATTCAAAGGGCGCTGAGCGCCATCGGGCCCGAGGTTGCTTCTCTGGCGAGCATTATCCGTGTTGAACAGGAAATGCCTGCGCTACAAAACGATGAATCGGAGACCGTATGAACAAAGTCATCTTCACCATCACCGTTGCGGTAATCGGATATCTGCTGGGCACGATTTCCACCGGTATCCTGATTTCCAGACGCGCGGGCGTAAACATCCGCGATGCAGGCAGTAAAAATACCGGCGCGAGTAACGTACTGCGCGTGCTGGGCGTACGTCAAGGCATCCTTACGTTTCTGGGAGACGCACTGAAAGCCGTGCTTGCCTGCCTCATCGGCAGCCTGCTTTTGCCGGGCGCAACCTTTGGCATTGCGCGTTTCGGCGTGATGATCGGCGGGTTGTCCGTCATCATCGGCCACAACTGGCCGTGCTTTTTTCACTTCCAAGGCGGGAAGGGGATCGCCGCGTCCACGGCGGTAATTCTGTTTGTGGATCCGCTGGCCGGGGGCATTGCCATTGCGGCGTGCGTGCTGGTCATCTACTGGAAACGCTACATAAGCCTGGGAAGCCTGACGATGCTCGCCGTATTTCTGGCGCTTACCTGTGCGCTGCATTGGAACGAATGGTTTGCCTGTGCCTTTGCGGCGGTACTGCTGGCGCTTGGCATGATCCGCCATCGTTCGAACATTGCGCGCCTTTGCAACGGTACGGAAAATAAAATCGGCAGAAAAGTGTCTGCCGACTCCAAAACCAAGCAATAGGGGATCAAAGGATCATCATCGCGTCTCCGAATGAGAAAAAACGATACTGCTGTTCCACGGCGATGCGGTACACACGCATCGCCTCTTCTTTACCCATGAACGCGGATACCAGCATGAGCAGCGTACTTTCCGGCAGATGAAAGTTGGTTATCAAAGCATCCACAGCGCGGAACGGATATCCCGGGGTGATGAAGATATTCGTATCCCCGCGCTTTGCCTGCAAAAGCCCCTGCTCGTCGGCGGCGGATTCCAGCGTACGCACGCTGGTGGTACCCACGCAAACGCAGCGGCCGCCGCCCTTGCGCGCCGTATTGATGGCATCCGCGGCGCTTTGCGATACTTCGTAATACTCGGAATGCATTACATGATCTTCCACGCTCTCCGCCGCAACGGGGCGGAACGTGCCAAGCCCTACGTGCAGCAGAATGGGCACGATATCAATTCCCTGATTGCGTACGGTTTGTATAAGCTGCGGCGTGAAGTGCAGCCCGGCGGTCGGCGCGGCAGCGCTGCCGTCCTGTTTTGCGTAAACGGTCTGGTATTGGCTATTGTCCGCAAGCTGCGTTTGTATGTAAGGGGGAAGCGGCATCTGCCCAAGTTCGTTGAGCAGCGTTTCAAACACGCCTTGATAATGAAAACGTACCAGCCGCATCCCCTGATCCAGCGTAGAAACGATTTCGGCGCGTAGTTTTCCGCTGCCGAAACTGCAAAACGCGCCGGGCAGAAGCCGCCTTCCGGGCCGTACGAGCGCTTCCCATTCGGTTTGGCTGTTGCGTTTGAGCAGCAGCACCTCCACGGGAATCCCGCTGCCTTCTTTCATCCCCAGAAGCCTGGCCGGGATGACTTTGGTTTCGTTGAGCACCAGCGCGTCGCCGCGGCGCAGCAATGACGGCAAATCATAAAAATACCGGTGCCGTACGGTTTTGTCTCTGCGGTCGTAGACCAGTAATCTTGCGTGGTCGCGCGGGGAAGCCGGAGTCTGCGCAATCAATTCCTGCGGCAAATCGTAATAAAAATCTTTTGTTTTC
>CAYRPW010000025.1:0-14166 GCA_964426145.1 uncultured Oscillospiraceae bacterium | reverse complement strand
CCTATGACCGGTGGGCGGAGCGCACGGGGCCGTTCGCGTCGTTTCTGGACGTCGTGGGGTACAACTACCTGCGCTCCCGCTATGGTACGGACGGGGCGCTGTACCCCGCGCGCATGATCTGCGGTACGGAATCCTTTCCGCTGGAAGCTTACGACGTATGGCAGGCGGTGGAAGCGCTGCCGTATGTGATCGGCGATTTCGTGTGCACGGCGATCGACTATCTGGGCGAATCGGGCATCGGCCACGTCTGGCGCGGCGGCGAGACGGGTTTCCTGGGCGGCTGGCCGTGGCATATGGCCCATTGCGGCGATCTGGATATCTGCGGCAATAAGCGCCCCCAGTCCTACTACCGCGACGCCGTCTGGGGAAGGGATCCGGCTCCCTGCATCGCCGTGATGCCGCCGGACCGGTTCCTGCAACCGTGCGAGATCTCCGCGTGGGGCTGGCCCGACGTGGTGCTGTACTGGGATTTCCCCGGCTGTGAGGGGATGCCCGCCGGCGTGGACGTATACACCTCCTGTGACGAGGTCGCCCTATGGCTGAACGGTACGCTGCTGAGCCGCCAGACGGTAAAGCAATGCAAGGCCGCGTTCACGCTTTCGTACCAGCCGGGCGAACTGCGGGCGGTGGGGTATCAAAACGGCAGGGCGATGTGCGAAAGCACGCTCAAAACCGCGGGGCCTGCCAAACGCCTGCGCCTGACCGGCGATACGCAGAAGCTTGCCGCGGGGGAGATCGCGTATCTTGCCGTCGAGGCGGCGGATGCGGACGGAACCGTTGCCGCGCGCGTTTCCTCCGCCGTAACGGTTACGGTGGACGGCGGGCGGCTGCTGGCGCTGGGCGCGGCCGACCCGGTGAGCGAGGAAGCGTACACCGGTCCTTGCCGCCGCCTGTACCAGGGCCGTTTGACCGCCGTCGTGCAGGCCGCGGAGGCGGGGCGCGCGCGGGTGACGGCGCAGTGCGACGGCCTGGAGGCGGCCGTCCTGATCCTCTAGCATCGTTTGGCTTTACGCCATTGCAGAAATGATTCCAGGTAAAGAGAAAGGATCGAGACCATGAAACTTCTATTCATCGGCGACAGCGTAACGGACTGCGGCTGCTCCAGAAAAACCGAGGAATTCGGGCCCTACGGCATCGGCTATGTGCGCCGCCTTGCGGAACTTTTGCCCGGGCATACGGTCATCAACGCCGGCATCAGCGGTAACCGCATCCGAAACCTCCAGGCCCGCTGGGAGCAGGATTGCCTGCAGCACACCCCCGACGTGGTGACGATCCTGATCGGCGTCAACGACGTCTGGCGGCAGTTTGACAGCAACGACCCCGTGGACCCGGAAGCGTTCCGCGCCGCGTACCGGCAGCTGCTTTCCGATACGCGGGCCCGCTTGCCCCAAACGCGGATCCTTCTGATGGAGCCGTTCGTGCTCCCCATCCCGGAGGACCGCCGCGCGTGGCGGCCGTATATCGACTCGCTGATCCAGATCGTGCGCGATATGGCCGTTGCCTATACGCTGCCGCTGGTTCCGCTGGAAGGGCTGCTATTTGCCTCTGCCGCGACCTTGGGCCTGGCCGCCGTCGCGCAGGACGGCGTTCACCCGACGCCGCTGGGCCACGAGGTGATCGCCCAAAGCTGGCTGCAAACGTTCCGCGGCCTGGCGTAAACAATCGCCGTATCCAGGGGTATGATGGCAATCAGCCGCGCCGCGCCTTCGCCGTGCGCCGGGCGGCTTGGCCGCCGCGCCGTGAACGCGGCGTGCGCAAGTGTACTGCAACCGGGCCGGAGCACGGGCCGGATATAGGAGGACGCCATGCAGCGATTCCAAAACGACGGTTGCCTCACCCCCCTGCCTGTGGGGGGAAGGTCCTGGCCGCTTACCATTCCGTGGAGCCGCGATCCCGTGTCCGGCGGCGCGCAGCAGGCCGACGGCGGCGCCGTGATGCCCGAATACGGCGGCAGCCAGACCCTGGCAGCGGATACAACCCTTCGCCTCAGCGGCACGCTGACCGTTCCCGCGGACGCGGCCGGGCAATTGCTGCTGCGCTTTGACTGCGTGGGTTGTTTCGCCGGGGTGTGGATCAACCACAAGCCCGCCGCAGCGCACACCGGCAGCCATACGGCGTGGGAATGCCCTCTGGACGCGAACGCCGGGGAAACGGTTGCCATCACGCTGCTGCTTGCGGGCGGTGAGAACGTATTCAGCCCCTACCAGACGGCGGGCATCCACCGCGGGCTTCGGCTGGTGGAAGTGCCCCAAACGCGCCTTTCCCGCTGCACAGTGCGCGCCGGCCTGCGTGACCGCGAGGCTGCCCTGCGCGTTACGTTTGCGCTGCACGGCGCGCAGCCGCAGGACACGCTGGAAGCCGCGCTGTATGCGCAAGGCGGCGGGCTGCAGGGGCGGTGGGCCATCGGCCCGGACGAAACGGCGGCCGGAGCGGCAACCCTTGCGGTGCCGCAGGAACCCCCGGTGGCTGCGTGGGACGCGGAGCACCCGGCGCTGTACCGGCTTACGCTTACGCTGCGGCGCGGGGATACGGTTTTGGAGACGGTCGGGCAGACAATCGGTTTCACCGAAATCCGCATGGAAAACGCGCAAATGCTGTGGAATGGGCGCACGCTGAAACTGCGGGGCGTCAACTACCGGGAGCCGTTTCCCGGCGAGGGCCGCGACCTGCCGCAGGAGCTTCGAACGCTGAAGGCCGCGAACGTCAACTACCTGCGCAGCCTGTATTACCCCTACAGCGAAGCGTGCCTGCGCCTGTGCGACGAGCTGGGTTTTTACGTGGAGCAATGCGCCCCCTTCCAGGAGGTGGGGCAGGGGATCAAAAGCACGCAAAACACCCCCGCCGAGGCGGAGGGTTACCGTTCGCAGTGCATGGAAATGCTGCGCGACGGGTTATCCCATCCCTGCGTGGCGATCTGGTCCCTGGGGGGAGACAGCTCCTGGGGAAGCAATTTCCGCCACTGCTACCGGCTGGTCAAGGAAACGGATCCCGACCGCCCCGTGAACTTTTATTACCCCATGACGGTTCCCGAGGAGGAGCCGGAGCTGGACGTCTGGAGTGTCGCCCTGATCGACTGGCGGCAGCCCATGGGTGTGCCCTACGATCAGATGACGATTTTCCATACCCACGGCGCGCGCAACGAAATCGGCTATGAAGTCGGCTATGCCTTCGTCCGCAAGCCGGTGCTCCATCAGGCGTTCGCGCCCCCGGCCTGCTACAACCGCGACGAGTACCAGCGCGACGCGGGCATCCGTGAGTTTTGGGGGCAGGGAATCAGCCGCTTCTGGAACAGGATGTGGGAAACGGACAACTGCCTCGGCGGGGCGGTGCTTGCCGCCGCGGACGAAAGCGGCGCGTTTTCGCCGCGCCTGAAGGATTTCCGCTGGGGCATTCTGGACGAAAAGGGAAACCCCAAGCCCGAGTATCACCATCTGCGCATGGCCTACGCGCCCGTGGTGCTGGAAGCCTGCGAAAGCGGGGAGGGCGGCCTTGCGCTGCGGTTTCAGAACCGGTTTTGCCACACCGGGTTTGCGGAGCTTGCCTGCCGCTGGCAAGCGGGCGGCGATAGCGGCTCCTTCCGGCTGTCCGGCGCGCCGGGAGAACGCGCGTCCGCGGTCATCCCCGGCCTTCATCCAAAACCGGGGCAGGAGATCACCCTTACCTTCGAGGCCGCAGGGTTTGCGCACCGAATCGTAATCCCCGCGCCTGCCCAGGCGTCGCCCGCCGAACAGGGCGCGGACGGCGGCCCGTATACCCTGCGCAATGACGGCGTGCATACGGTGGCGGAGAACCGGCGCTACCGCTTCGTGTTTAACAACGCGCAGGGCCGCCTTGCGGAGGCTGCGGCAGACGGTGCCGTGCTGCTGACGGACGGCCCCCTTCTGCAAGCCGCACGGCTGTCGCTGGGCGCGTGGAAGGGGACGCTCGAAAGCGCATCGGCAGGGGAAACCGGCGCGTGCGTTACGCTGCTGGGCGCGTATGATGCCGTTTGCCGCGTGCGGTTTACCCTGCGCCTGCAAAACGACGGAACCGTGGACACGCGCGCGGAGATCCTCACGCTGTCAAAACCCATGCCCCGTTCCGTGAAAGCGGGCGTGGGCATCGATCCGGGCGGCCTCAACGAATGGGGGATCGCCTGGCTTGCGGCCCCGGGCTGCGAAAGCCTGTTCTGGCGGCGCAGCGCGCCGGTGAGCTGGTATCCGCAGGAGCACATCGGCCGTGCGGAAGGCGTGGCGGCGCGGGACAACCGCGATGATTTCACATCGATGAAACACAACGTGCTTCATGCCGCGCTGCGGTATCCGGGCGCGGGGATCGCCGTGCCGGGGGAAAACGGCGCGCTGTCGGTGCGGGCGGAGGAGCAGGAGGACCCGGCTTTTGTTCTGGACGACCGGGATGAACGGATCCGCTATACCGGCCTTTGGCGCCGGATGGACGACGCCTGCGGCAACTACCGGGGCGGCGAAACCCTCAGCGACGGGAAAGACGCCTTGGCGGAACTCAACTTCACCGGCAGCGGCGTACGCGTGTACGGGCCGATGGATTTCCTGTACGGATACGGGGAAGCGTCCGTGGACGGGGGAGAGGTCACGCTGTTCTGCCAGACGCTGGATCCGGTGGACCGGCCCGGCGCAAGCCGCGGCTTGGAGAAGCGGTACGGGCAGCTGCTATACGAAGCCCATCACCTGCCGCAAGGGCCGCATACCCTCCGTATCCGGGTGAAGGGGGAAAGCCCCGCAGGCGCGCAGGGCTGCTATGTGTCGCTGGACCGGATCGTGGTGGAAAGCGCGGAAGCCAGGCCGCCGGTGCGGCTGATCGTAAACCGGGATTACAACTACGCCCGCCTGGTGCGGGGCAACTATATGCGCCCGCGCGTGGCTTTCGCCGCGGGCGACAGCGTAAGCGCGTCCATCCGCCTGTATGGCGCACAGGCAAGCGGCGAGGGGAGGAAACGGCAATGACAAACGGCGATCAGTTTCCAATGAGCATTCGGCTGGCGCCTAAACCCTTTGCCGTGGCCGGTCTGCGCGAGCCGGTCGTATCGCTGGACGGCGTTTGGGAATACCGTGCGGGCGACGATCTGGCGGCGCTTGCGCAGGACCGCGATCAAAGCGGCTGGAAGGCCGTAACCGTTCCCTCGTTCATGAACGCCAACCGGCGCGTGGGGCCGGGCGGCGCTGGCCGCTATGCGTACAGGCGGGAGATTGCCCTTGCGGAGGAATGGGCGGAGCATGCCCTGTATCTCCGCTTTGAGTCGGTCAACGGGTTCTGCGAAATTTTCATCGACGGCGTTTCCGCCAGCAGGCATGAGAACGGCTTCCTCGCGTTCGGGCTGGATATCACGCCGTACGTACGGGGCAAAAAAAGCGCCGTGCTTACGGTGACGGTGGACGAGCAAAGCGATACGGTGAGCACTTTCAGCGTCGGCGGCATCATGCGCGGCGTTGCGCTGTACGTACTGCCCAAGGTTTACGTTTCCATGCTGCGCGCCGTGCCGGCGTTTGACAGCCAGTTCCGCCATGCGACGCTTACCATTGCCTACGCCCTCAGCGGGCTTGCGGGGGCCGCAACGCTTACGGCGCGGCTTTTGGACCCCATGGGGGCGGTTGCGGCGGAGAAAACGCTGCAACCTGTCCATCCGGACGGGCTCTGCGGCGACGACAGCCTTTCGGTACGGGATCCCCTCCCCTGGGACGCGGAGCACCCGTGGCTGTATACGCTGTGCCTGCGTTTGGAAAACGGCGGGCAGATCGCGCAGGAAGTCCGGCTGCGCGTGGGCCTGCGGCAGATTCACCGGGCGGGCAACAGGCTGTATGTCAACGGGCAGGAGGTGAAGCTGCGGGGCGTATGCCGCCACGAGGTTTCCGCGCTGCACGGCCGCTGCCTGACGCCGGAGCTGATACAAAAGGACGTGGCGCTATTCCGGGAGGCGAACTGCAATTATATCCGCACCTCGCATTACCCGCCCAGCGAGTACTTCCTCGATCTGTGCGACGAGGCGGGCCTCTATGTGGAGGACGAGCTTCCGCTGGCGTTCATCGCCCGCACCCTGCCCTACACGCAGCGGGACCCGGCGCAGACGCAGCGGTATCTGAGCGTGTTCAACGAGCTGTACGCCCGGGACGCCAGCCACCCAAGCGTGCTGATGTGGTCGCTTTGCAACGAGAGCTTCGGCGGCTATAATTTCGACCGTTTGAACCGGTATGCGCAGCAATTGGACAAAACCCGCCCCACCAAGTTCAGCTATCCCATGACCATGCCGCAAGAGCACGCCCCCGTGGATATCTGGAGCGTGCATTACGCCAACTGGGATGACGATCTGGCCGCCAAGCGCGACAACGTAAGCGTGGCGGGCGCGCCCGGCAAAGACATGCCGGTGATCCACGACGAATATGCCCACGTGCCCTGCTACAACCGCACCGAGCACCGGCGCGATCCGCACGTTCGGACCTTCTGGGGCGAAGGCCTCGCCAAATTCTGGAATTCCATCTGGAATACGCCGGGCGCGCTGGGCGGGGCGATCTGGGCGGGGATCGACGAAACGGACCTCTTCATGGGCGGCGAAACGCGGCTGGAATGGGGCATCATCGACATCTGGCGGCGGCGCAAGCCCGAGCATTATATGACCCGGAAGGCATATTCGCCGGTCGTCGCCGCGCTGGCGCCGGACGAGGGTTCTGCGTGCGTCCGCGTGGAAAACCGGTTCTGCCATACCAACCTTACGGAGGTTACGGTTGCGTGGCGCTATGGGGGAAACAGCGGCTTGCTGCGCGGGCCGGACGCGGCGCCGCGCGAAACGGCGCTGCTGCGGCTGCCCGTTGCCCCCGTGCCCGGGGAAACGCTCCGGCTGGATTTTTACGACGCCTTTCACAACCATGTGGACGAATACCTGTTCACGCCGCTTCCCGGGGCTGCGGAAGATACCGCGCGGGCTTTCGCGCCGCCGCGGCTGAGCGAAACCGCCGATACCGTCACGGTGACGGGCGAGGGCTTCGGGCTTCGCTTCTCCAAACGGACCTGCCTGCTGGAAGCGGGCGAGGCGGGCGGCGAAACCATCCTGGTGGGCGGCCCCGCGCTGCACGTGCCGTATTTCCGGCTCGGCGCGTGGCAGCCGGGCGGGCTGCGTGTGCGGACGCAGAGCGACGCCGTGCTGGTGGAGATACGCGGCGCGTATGAAAATTCCGCGGAGGTCTCCTTCCGCCTCTCCATCGCAGGCAACGGCACCGTCCGGGTGGAGTATACGATTGAAAAACTGCTGCGCCAGCTTCCGCACCGGGAAAAACTGCGCGTGGGGGTGGATTGCGGCGGGCTGGACGAGCTCGGCGTTGCGTTTTGGGCGGCGCCGGAGGCGGACCGCCTGTACTGGCGGCGGCGCGGCACCTATACCGTTTACCCCGCAGACCATATCTCCCGCTGCGAAGGCATCGCCCCGCGGTTCAGCGCCGGAAGCACCTACGGGGAGGAACCCGCCATCCCCTGGAGTATGGAAATGCGCAGCGTGATCTTAAACGGCAAGTACGACGTGGATTACCGCGGCACGAACGATTTCCGCAGCCTGAAGGCGAACATCGAAACCGCGGCCGTGTACCGGCAAGGCGGCGCCGCCGCCCTGTACGCCTGCTCCGGCGGGGAGCATGCCGTCCGCCTTGCGGCGGAGGAGCCGGAGGAGTTGCTGGTGTATGCGGCCGATCCGCGCGTTGCGTATACCGGAAGCTGGGCGGCGGTGGAGGATTTCCGGGGCAGCCGAAGCGGCGTGGAAATGTGGAGCCGGGAGCCCGGCGCATCCGCGACGCTTGCCTTTACCGGCACCGGCGTGGTTTGGTACGGCCCCGTGGATACCGTAAACGGCATTGCCCGTGTCTATCTCGACGGAACTTTGGTCGACGCTTCCGTCAGCCAGCGGGTGCAGGGGGTGGATTTCCCCGGCTCTGCCGCCGGGTATGACAAGAAGTACGGATATCCGCTTTACTCGGTTCAGGGCTTGAAAGACGGCCCCCATACCCTGCGCGTCGAGGTGACCGGCGAAAAGGCCAGGGATGCCGAGGATTGCTATATCGCGGCGGATCATTTCCGCATCCTGCGCAGGCGCGGCGAGGAACCGGTACGCTTTGCCGTGCTCAACGATTTCAATTACCCGCATATCGCCTGGGGCAATTATGCGAAGCCGCCCATTCTGGTTGCGGACGGCTATCAAAACACGGTCACGATCCGTATCGGCGCGGTAATGCCGTTCGAAGTACGGGAAATTCCCGGCCCGCCGCACGCGGGGTGAGCGGCAGCTGCGGGCGGCGTTTCCGCCGGTTCCGCCCTGCGGAAAACGGCGGCCGGACCAAGGCTGAGGGCGCCCCGCGGCAGCGGACGGACGCCGGGGAAAGGAGGTTCGAAGCAAGTTTCACCCCCGCGGTTTGTAAAAAAAACAACCGGTGGCAGCAGGCAAAAAAGCGGTGTGCGGCGTATAGAATCAAGGCGGAATACTTGACAAAGTGCGTTTTGGCTTCTATGATTGACTGTGCAACGTAGGATGTTAATTGCGATTCGCAGACGGAAATACCGGTCTGCCGCAACGCAATAACCGGAAGGGGTTTTTGAGGTGGCAACAGGCGGCGTGCTGAATAATCAGCGCAACCGGGAATCCGCACTGGATCATGTGTTTAACGCCGTGATCAATGCGATTATCAACGGCGAGCTTCAGCTTGGCGATAAGCTGCCCACGGAGATGGAACTCAGCCAAAACTTGGGCGTCGGGCGCAACACGGTGCGCGAGGCCGTCAAGATTCTGGAAGCGTACGGCGTGGTGACCATTCATCGCCCGGAGGGAACCTTCATCAACACATCCTACAGCCACGAGATGCTCAACCCCATGCTGTACGGCCTGCTTTTGCAAAAGCAGGACTGGCGGCGTTTGATTGAGATGCGCGGGGCGCTTGAAATCGGCACGATGTTCCTGGCCTGCCATTCCGTATCGCCGGAGGATATTCAGAAGCTGGAAGCGACCGTCAAGCAGATGGAACTGGAAATCCACCGGGAAACGCCCGACGTGGATACCATCATCGAACTGGACCGCTGCTTTCACAGCGATATCATCAAGATTACCGGCAACCAGATGATTTTGGACGTGTCCGAGTATATTACCAAGTTCACCATTCAATCGCGCACCCGCACCACGGAGCAGGTCATCAGCTCCGGGGAGATCGAGCAGTTCATCCAGAAGCATTACGATATCGTCAACGTTTTGCGCACGAACGACTGCGGCAGCATTGAAAAAGTCATCGTAAGCCATTATGAATACTGGAAAAAGAGCAAGTAAGGGGTACGGACGCATTGGCTGAGTATTTTCACCGCGTGGCAGCCCGGACGGCGACCGACGTTTGGGTCAACAACGCCACGGTTCACGAAGCCCGGCTGGCGATCGGGGCGGGGTGCGCCGGCTGCACCCAGAACCCCGCGTTTGCCTGGCGCATTCTCAACGGCTCGGAAGACCAAGGCGCGGCGGATGAGATCATCAGCACGCTGCTTGCCCAAGGCATGGAGGATAACACCGCGCTGCTGTCCCAGCTGCAGGCGCGCCTGGTAGCGCGCATCTGCCGGGAATTTCTGCCCTTGTTTGAAAAAACGAACGGCAAGGCGGGCTGGGTCAGCATCCAGGGCGATCCGTTTCACGAGGACGCCGCAACCATCGTCGGGTATGGCCGCGCTTGCCGCACGTTGGCGGCAAACGTCATCGTGAAGATCCCCGCCACCGAAAGCGGGCTTGCGGCCATCGAAACGCTGCTTTTAGAGGGTACGCCCGTGCTGGCGACCGAGGTGATGTCCGTGGACCAGGCCGCGGCGGTGTGCGACGTGTATGACCGCTGCGCCGGGAAGGCCCCGCATCTGCCCACCGTATACCTGGCCCAGATCGCGGGCATTTTTGACGAGCATCTGCGCGACACCGCGCAGCGGCAGGGATTGCAGGCTGACCCCGAGCTGTATTTCACGGCCGGGATCGCCGTGGCCCGGAAAATCCGCGGCATGATGGCTTCCCGCCGCAGCGGGGTACGGTTCATGTCCGGCGGCGTTCGCGAGCTGTATCACTTCACGGAACTGGTGGGCGTGGACGGCTGCGTGACCATGAACTGGAACGGCCATATCAGCGAGCTGCTCCGGCTGGATCCCCCGGTGGTGCGGCGGTTCCAGTCCGCGCCGGATCCGGCCTTGATCGACGAGCTATTCGGCCTGTTCCCGGATTTTCGCAAAGCCTATACGCCCGGCTCGCTGAAACCGGCGGCGTTCGAGGCTTTCGGCCCGGTGGTCAGGTTTCGCAACGCATTTGAAAAGGGCTGGCAAAACGCCCTGCATTATATCGAAAATACGCGCGGAGCAAACGCGGCCCGGAAATGATGACGGCGGCTTGCGGCATACGGCCGCCGCTTGATTTCGCCGTTTGGGCTGACCCGGGCTGCGCCCGGCCGGGCAGAACACGCCCGGCATTCATGTACGTTTGCCGATTCATGAAGGAAAAGATACGCAGCGAAATGTTCGGGAGGGAAATTCGTTGGCAGCGCAGATGACACACAAAGAGCGGTTTCATGCCACGGTGGAGCGCCGGGAGGTGGACAGGCCCGCGGCGTGGCTCGGGTTGCCGACGGACAAGGCGCTGCCGGGCCTGCTTGCCTATTTTCAGGCGGACAGCCTGGGCGCGCTGCGGGAGACAGTAAACGACGACGTGTATCCGGCGGAGCTGCCGTGCAGCTTCCCCAACAGCAGCGCCATTTACAGCGCGCTGCAGTTTGCCAAGGTGAGCTCCCGCAGCAACGAGGAAAGAACCCTGACGTCCGCAGGCTTTTTTGAGGACTATGAGGATCCGGATAAAATCGACGATTTCCCCTGGCCCGACCCTGCGGAGCATATCCATCCGGAGGCGTGCCGCCGGGCCGTGCAGACCGCCGACGGCCGCGCCGTGCTCGGGATGCTGTGGTCCTGCCACTTTCAGGACGCCTGCTCGGCGTTCGGCATGGAAACCGCGCTGATAAAAATGCTGACCGAGCCGGAGATGTTTCGCGCCGTGATCGACCGGATTACGGATTTCTACCTGCGCGCCAACCAAATCTTCTACGAGGCGGCCTACCGGCAGCTGGACGCGGTGCTGATCGGCAACGACTTCGGCACGCAAACGGGGCTGATGCTCTCCGCGGAGCATTTGCGTACGTTCGTGTTCCCCGGCACCAAAAAGTTGGTCGAGCAGGCCAAAAGCTACGGCCTGAAGGTAATTCACCACTCCTGCGGCTCGATTGCCGAGGTGATCCCGGATCTGATCGCGCTGGGGGTCGACGCCATCCACCCGATTCAAGCCCTGGCGGCGGGGATGGATCCCGTTTCCCTGCAGCGGAACTTCGGGCACCGCGTGTCCTTCTGCGGCGGGGTGGATGCCCAGCATCTGCTGGTGCACTGCACGCCCGAGGAAGTGCGGCTAAAGGTGCGGGAGCTGAAAGCCATTTTCCCCACGGGGCTTGTGATTTCCCCAAGCCACGAGGCCATTCTGCCCGATATCCCTCCGGCCAATATCCGGGCGCTGTTCGAAGCGGTGGGGTAAAGCCCGTACCGCCGCCCGCGCGGTTACAGGGCGCTTCGGGTTGCCGCAAGCCGGTTTTCGGGAAGTTTCCCCGTGCTGTTGCGGTAGAGCTTGCGGTAATCGGACGGAGCGGTCCCGTAGATTTCCCGGAATACGCGCGCGAAATGCTGGCGGTTGTTGAAGCCGGAGTCCATTGCGATGTCGATGATCTGAAATCCCGTGGTGGAAAGCAGTTTGGCCGCGTGATCGCAGCGCACGGCGTGCACGTAATCCACAATGCTGCCGCGCATATAGCGGCTGAACAGCGCTTCCAGGTAGGAACGGCTGATGCCGATTTCCGCAGCGATAAAATCCACCGTCAGCGGCTGTTGAAAATACTGGTAAATGCACTTCTTGGCGTCCGTCACATATCGTATACCCGTAAAGCAGTTCTGGCTGTAAAAGCACCGCGCAATCCGCACGAGAAGATTGGAAATCGTGCTGCGAAGCGCGGTTTCTTTTTCGCTTAATCCGTTCTCCCATTCATAGCGTATCTCGCCCAGCGCCATGTTGATATACTGCCGGTCCTCCAAAACGCAGAAGCGGGTTTTTTGCGCGAAGAAGGAATCGACCAGGGGCGCGGCCAGGCACAGACGGTTCAAATCCAGATAGGGTGCGGAATGTACCATTTTCAATGCCAGCAACACATAGCGGCATTCCTGCTCGGTGCTGCGCACCAGTTCCGCGTTGGTGCTGCGGCCTAAAAACAGCAGGGAACGCGCACTCATGGAACGTTTCTCGCTGTGCCACAAAACGTTGCAGTGTCCCGAAATAATCTGTACAATGTAGTTCTGCTCTTCATCGCTGCGCAAACACAGAGAGGTTTCAATCGCCCCCAGTTCACAGGTCTGAATCCAGATCGGCAGCTTGGTTAAAAACGGATAGGGCATGCGTTCCTCCAACTTATCAGACAATCTGTTCCATATTCTTAAACATCATTCATTATATTGCCCCTTGTGCGCGAATGTCAATTACAATGCAGGGGAAGGATGTGTTAACTGCATGATACCGTATCGCTACGGGGAACAACGCCCGCGCCTTTTGGCTTTGCTGGCAAACGAATACGCAGTCAGGGAATCCCGGGGGGAGAAAGCCGAAGCGCTGGAAGAAGCGGCGGAGCTTATGATGCGAGCAGCAGCCGGGAGCGAGCCCGAGCGGCTGCAAGCGGCCGTGGAAACGCTGTCCGGCAACCGCAACACCGTAGTGTACGACGACGCCGGCCTGCCTTCCGTCATGGTGCGCGTGCCCGCCCTGCGGGAGAAGGACGTGCTTTCACAGGGAAGCGACGCTTTGCATCCCGCGTTTGCCGCCGGCGGCGAGCTGCTGGTCGGCAAATATCAATGCAGCATGACGGATAAAACTGCCTGTTCCCTGCCCATGAGCATGCCGATGTACGGGCTGAGCTTTGACGAAGCCGTGCAGCACTGCAGGCGGAAGGGCAAAAACTGGTATCTGATGCCGTTTGCGCTGCGCATGGCCATCGCGCTGCGCTGCCGCAGGCAGGGTTTTCTGCCCCACGGCAACAGCCGGGACGGCCGCAGCTACCTGTTCCCCGGCGAAACGGGGCTGACCGACGGCGGAAGCCTTGCGTATTGCGGCAGCGGGCCCGTAACCTGGGCGCATGACGGCACCGCGGACGGCATCTACGACCTCAACGGGAATTTGAACGAATGGGACGCCGGCCTGCGGCTGATGAACGGCGAAATTCAGATCATCCCGGCGGATGCGCTGTTCACGCCGGACGCGGATCTGAGCCTCACGTCGCCGCTTTGGAAAGCCGTGCTGGAAACGGGCGCGCTGGCGGACCCCGGCACGCCCGGCACCCTGAAGTATGACGCGCCCCAGGGCCATATCCGGCTCACGCGCAGCCTTATGCATCCGGGCCTGGGCAACGACGCCCTCAAAGACATCGCGGCCGAACCCGGCCTGACGCCGCCGCTGCTCCTGCGCCTGCTGGGCCTCTACCCGGAGGACACCCGGGATGGGTACGAGCTGGGCTGGCGCTGGATCTACACCGATGGAGAAACGATCCCCCTGTGCGGCGGGGCGTACCGCGCCGACGATCACGCGGGCGTATTCTTTGCGGGGATGACGTATCCGCGGACGAAAAATTACGAACTGACGGGTTTTCGCGTCGTATACCGAAACGGGAGGTGACCCTATGATCAGACAGGGGAAAGAGCTGCGGGGGCTTGGGTTTCGCAAGGATTTCCGAAACAACCGCATTTATCTGCTCTTACTGGTTCCCGCAATCGTATATGTGATTATCTTTAATTACATTCCCATGGGCGGCGCCGTGATCGCGTTTAAGAATTACAACTATGCGTCCGGCATTTTCGGCAGCGCGTGGGTGGGGCTGAAGAACTTCCGGTTCCTCGCCATTTCCAACAAGCTGTGGACGCTTACGCGCAACACGCTCGCTTATAACTTTGTATTCATCGCGGTGGGCATGTTCATGGAAGTTTCCTTCGCCGTCATCATCAATGAAATGCGCTGCCGGTGGTTCAAAAAAACCTTCCAGTCCTTTATTTTCCTGCCGTATTTCATCTCGTGGGTAGTCGCCACGTCCGTGATAC
>CAYRPW010000024.1:11787-14183 GCA_964426145.1 uncultured Oscillospiraceae bacterium | reverse complement strand
CGCATACGCCGATGACGTTTCTGCGCAGCGCCGGGGCGGATCTGACGCTGGACGATTGGCTCAACCAGGTGATCTTCAAACTGGAAGCGCAATGGGAACGCCTTTGGATTGGTACAGCCACCAACCTTGGTTGCATGGAAATGCTCCGGTTTGGCACGACCTCCTTCTGCGATATGTATATGTTTACCGACACAATATGCCAAACCGTGCGGGATAACGGGATGCGCGCGCTGATTGGCTACGGCGTAATCGACCTGGACGGAAGCTGCTCGGATCTGGCCGAAGGGGTGGAGCTTGCCAAACAGTGGAACCGCGCCTGTAACGACCGGATACGCGTGTCCATCGCCCCGCACGCCGAATATACGTCCACCCCGCAATTGATACAGGCCGCCGCTCACGCCGCGCTTTCCATGGATCTCCCGTTTCATATCCACGTCAGCGAAACCAGGGCAGAGCACGAGGGCTGCATCCGCCGCCGCGGAAACACTCCGTTGCAGTACCTGCATTCTTTGGGCGTGCTGGATGCCAACGTGATCGCAGCGCACTGCGTATGGTTTTCGGACCGTGATATCGAACTGGCGGCGCAATACGGCGTGACGATCGCCCATAACCCCGTTAGCAACTTAAAGCTGGCCAGCGGCATTGCGCCCGTTGCGAAAATGCTGGCACGAGGCTGCCGCGTTGCCCTGGGGACGGACGGCGTGGCAAGCAACGATAACCTGAACTTATGGGAAGAAATCAAGCTGATGCCGCTGCTGCAAAAGGGAACGACGTACGATCCCACAGTCGTTTCACCGGCGCAGGCGCTGGCAGCCGCCACCAGCGTTGGCGCAAAAGCGCTTGGCTATCCGAATCTGGGGCTGCTGAAGGCGGGTTATATCGCAGATTTGATTCTGGTCAATCTCCAAACGCCGCACATGACGCCCAATATTTACGCCGAATCAAACCTGATTTATGCGCTGCAGGGCAGCGACGTAACCATGACGATGGTCGACGGCAGGGTGCTCTATCGTGACGGGAAATATCTGACCATCGATTCGGCCGCCGTGCTCCGCGATGCGGCAGAAGAAGCGCGGGAAATGTACTTGCGTTACCGCGCCATGAACTGACGGCATGAAGATACTAGTCGTCTATCAGCATTACTGGCCGGAACCGTTCCGCATTCACGAAATCTGTGAAGATCTCGTCAGCCGCGGTCATCAGGTGACGGCCGTCGTCGGCCTGCCCGATTATCCCACGGGAACGATTCCCAAGGAATACCGTTGGTTTCGCAGACGCAGGGAGAACAGAAACGGGGTGGACGTGCGCCGCTGTTTTGAAATCGGCCGCAGGAACACGAAAATCGGCCTGGCGCTAAACTACGTAAGCTATATGCTTTCCGCGTCGTGGAAAGTGCTGTGGATCAAACATGATTACGACGTGATTTATGCGTATTGTACCTCGCCTGTGCTGATGGCGGTGCCCGCGCTTGTGTATCGTGCGCTGTTTAAAACAAAGGTTCTGCTGCATGTGATGGATATCTGGCCTGCGTGCCTTGCCGCGATGGACGTGCGGGAAGGCTCGCTGTTTTATGCGTGGATGAAACGCGTGAGCCGGAATATCTATCGCAGGGCGGATGCTTTGGCCTATTCATCCCGGCGCTTTCGAGACTACTTAAAAACCGTACACCGCATAGAAACGTCGGAAGATCACTATCTGCCGCAGTTTGCCGACGACGTGTTTGCCGATTTGCCCGAACGCGAACCCACCCCGTACACGGAGCTCGTGTTCGCGGGGAATATCGGGCGGGTGCAAGGTGTGGAAACGCTTTTAAAAGCTGCGGCGATTCTGAAAGACGCACCGGTACGCTTCCACATTCTGGGCAACGGCTCGAACTTCGAAGCGTGCGCAGCGCTGCACCGGGAACTGCGGCTGGGAAGCAAAGCCATCCTCTACGGCCGCAAACCGCTGGAGGATATGCCCGCCTATTATGCCATGGCGGACGCGCTGCTGGTGAGCATGCGAAACGAAGAATACGTTACCTATACGCTGCCCGGCAAGGTACAAAGCTATATGGCCGCGGGCAAGCCCATTCTGGGCTCCATCGGCGGCGAGGCGGAGGATATCATCACCCAGGCGCAGTGCGGCCTGTGCGCTCCCAGCGACGACCCCGAGGCGTTTGCCCAAATCGTTCGCGCCTTCGTTGCAGACGGGAAACGCGCGCAGATGGGCCTCAATGCGCGCCGGTACTATGACTCCCATTTTTCTAAACGGGGGATTATGGATCAGCTGGAGCGCATGCTCAGCGGGCTTTGTAAGGTGAAACCGTGAATGTTTTGCAGGTAAACACCGTATTTCCAAACGGCAGTACGGGCAGGATCATGGCGGAGCTTGCGGCTTATACCGCAAGGCAGGAC
>CAYRPW010000024.1:6377-11777 GCA_964426145.1 uncultured Oscillospiraceae bacterium | reverse complement strand
TCGGATGTCCAGGCCTACCTGGATACCTACCTGCTGCCGGGAGAAACCATGAACGTGCTGCAGGTAAACACCGTGTTTCCCAACGGAAGTACGGGACGGATCATGGCGGAACTTGCGGATTACACCGCAAGGCAGGAGGACACCCATGCGTTCGCGGCATTCGGCATCGGCAATGCAGAACAGAGGGAAAACGGTTCGACGCTGATGCTTGGCCGTTCCTGGGAGCGCAAGTATCACGGCGCAATCCGCAAACTGTTCGATGCGGAAGGCTATGGAAGCCGCATGGCCACAGAACGGCTGATCCGTTTCTGTCAGGAAAACCGGATCGACGTCATTCATATGCACAATCTGCACGGCTGCTATCTCAATCTCAAACGGTGGTTTGCCTATCTGCGCGAGGCTGATCTTCCCGTAATCTGGACGCTGCACGACTGCTGGGCGGTAACAGGGCACTGCGCGCATTTTACCTATGTGGGCTGCGAAAAATGGAAAACGGAATGCACCGCCTGCCCGCAACTGCGAAGCTATCCGGAATGTATCGGGCTGGACGGCAGCAGGCGCAATTTCCGCTTGAAAAGAAGGCTGTTCACCGCCGTGCCCAAACTTACGTTGGTCACACCCTGCCGCTGGCTTGAGGGCATCGTGCAAGAATCGTTTCTGGAAAAGATACCGACCCGCGTTATTTATAACGGGGTGGATACGAAACGGTTCCGGCCGACGGTTTCCGGTATCCGGCAGGAATACGGCCTTCAAAATCAGAAGCTTTTGCTCGCCGTCGCCTCGGCTTGGACGGATCGCAAGGGGCTTAACGTGCTGACGGAGCTTTCGCAGTGGCTGGGCGACGGTTACCGGATTGCCGTGCTCGGGTTATCCGGGCAGCAAGTCCAAGCTTTGCCGGAGGGTATTTTGGGCGTGGAACACATTTCTTCCACGGAACTGCTGTGCGCCTGGTACAGCGCGGCGGACTGCTTTATCAACCCCACGCTCGAGGATACGATGCCGCTGGTCAATCTGGAAGCGCTGGCATGCGGAACGCCTGTGGTTGCATTCCGTACGGGCGGATGCCCCGAAGTGATTACGGATGACTGCGGAGCCGTTGTGCCATGGGGGAACGCGCAGGCGATGGCGCAGGCCGTTCGCACGGTCTGCGCAATGGAAACGGATGTTACGCAGGCATGCAGGGCCCAGGCGGAACGCTTTTCCATGGAAACAACGCTGCGCGCCTATGATGCGTTGTACCGGGAGGTGCAATCATGAATCTCCTGTTTTTATCGCTGGCCTATCACCCGATCACCGCGGCCGAGGCGGCGGCGCTGTCCCGAACGGGGCTGCAGAACCAGGCGAACGGTTTCCAGTGGGCCATGATCGAGGGAATCAAAGCTAATTTACATGGCGGGGAAACGCTTACCGTCCTCAACTCACTCCCGGTCGGCGTATTTCCCACGCGGTATCGCAAGTTATATTTGCGCTCAAGAACGATCGGAGACGGTTTTTTCGAAATCGGTGCGCTGAACCTTCCCTGCTTTAAGCAGGCTGCCAGACGGCGTGCAGCCGCACGGATGATCGAACGCTGGGCCCGCCAATCCTCCGACAACCGCACAGTGCTCCTCTATTCCCTGTATTTGCCGTATCTGCAGGCGGTTGTGAGCGTCAGGAAAAAGATACCAAACCTGAAGGTTTGCGTGATCGTGACCGATCTGCCAGGCGGGCTCGGGCTTGCGTCCGGCAGGCGCGGGCTGCTCAAACGCCTGGAATACAGCCTGGGCGCACAAAGCATGCGGCTTGCGCAGGAACTGGACGCGTATATATTGCTCACGGAGCAGATGGCGCAGCCGCTGCAGGTGTCCGCGAAGAAGCATCTCGTGATCGAGGGGCTCATATCGGCGCAGGATACTCCCTTACACGCGATATCACTGCCGCTGGATGATCGTCCCGCCGTGCTGTATACGGGAACGCTGAACCGCGAGCTTGGGATTGACATCCTGCTGGAAGCATTTGCGGAGCTTCCGGACTATCAGCTCTGGTTATGCGGAAAAGGCGATATGGAACCGCAGATTGCGAAAGCGCAGCGGCAGTACGGGAATATTCGCTATTTCGGGTTTGTGCGGCAGGAACAGGCGGCGTGGCTGCAATCCAAAGCTGAACTTCTGATCAACCCCCGTACGGACGCGGGCGTTTACACGCAGTTTTCTTTTCCGTCGAAAACGCTGGAGTATATGAAGGCGGGAAAGCCGGTGCTCTGCTGCAAACTTCCGGGCATCCCGGGCGATTACGACGCGTATCTTACCTACATTGATCCGCAGAACGCTTTGGGGATCCGGGCTGCCGTACGCGCTTTGCTCGCGCAAACGCAGGAAGAGCGCGGCATGTTAGGCAGCCGCGCGAGAGCGTATGTTCTAGCGGAGAAAAATCACATAACCCAGGGAAGGAAAACGCTCGCGCTGCTTCGGACGCTGTGATCAACCAAGCGCGGCGCGGATCGTGGTTTGGAGCGTATAGGACTTTGCATACAGCTTCAGTTCCAGCGGCTTGCCCTCCAGCAGGAGCAGCGTAACGTTCGCCTGATCCACTTCTACGCGCAGCCTGCGGCCGCGGTATAAAAGCTGGAACGCGTACCCCTGCCATCGATCGGGTAAAAACGGGCTGAAGCTCAGGCCTTCCACGGTGCGCATTCCCGCAAAGCCATGCACGATGGACAGCCAGCTGCCGGCCATGCTGGTGATATGCAACCCGTCGTCGGTGTCGTGGTTGATGTTGTCCAGATCGAGCCTTGCCGTACGTTCGAACATTTCCACGGATTTTTCATGATACTGCAGTTCCGCAGCCAGCACCGCATGCACACAGGGGGACAGGCTGCTTTCATGCACGGTCATCGGCTCGTAGAAATCGAAATTCCTTTTCTTGTCCTCAATTGAATACAGATGATTGAGAAAATACAATCCCTGCAAAACATCGGCCTGCTTTAAGAAGCACGAGCGGAGAATGCGGTCCCACGACCAGTGCTTGTTAAGCGGACGATCGGCCTGGGATAGGGCGGATGCGGGCATCAGATCCTTATCCATAAAGGTATCGTGCTGCACAAATACGCCGGTTTCCGCATCCTGCGGCAAGTACATATGCGATGAAATCTCCATCATCCGGTCAAGCTCCCGGGCGGAAACGTGCAGTTTCTCCCTGCGCTCTTTGGACGCCCTGCCGTATACGGCGCAGAAGTAGGACAGGCACCAGGCCGCCATCCGGTTGGTATACCAGTTGTTGTTCACGTTGTTTTCATATTCGTTGGGGCCGGTGACGCCGTGAATCATATACCGTTTCGTGGGCTTATGCAGATGCACGCGGCCCGCGTAAAAGCGCGCGATCCCGCAAAGCACGTCCAGCCCTTCGGCAAGCTGATAACTCTCATCTCCCGTATAGGTGGTATACGCGAAAATCGCATGAGCGATCGCAGCGTTGCGGTGGATTTCCTCAAAGGTGATCTCCCATTCGTTATGGCACTCCACACCTGTGAAGGTGACCATGGGGTAAAGCGCCCCCGGCAAACCCTGCATCTGTGCGTTATGGTACGCGCCGTCCAGCTGCAGGTACCGGTAGAGCAGCAGCTGCCGCGCCACATGCTCGCCGGCAACCGCCATATACATGGCAAAACAGAAGCCCTCCGTATCCCAATAGGTGCCGCCGCCGTATTTCTCGCCGGAGAAACCCTTGGGGCCGATGTTGAGGCGGGCGTCGTCACCCGAATACGTGCTTAGCAGCTGGAACAAGTTGTAACGGATACCCTGCTGCGCCTTTTCGTCGCCGTGAATTTCCACGTCGCAGGAAGCCCAGCGTGCCTGCCATACGCGGCAATGCGCAAGCAGCAACGCGTCAAAACCGGTTTCCAACGCGCGCTCTGCCGCTTTGAGCGCGAAGGTCATCAATAGCTTGGCTTCGTGATCCCGGTCGGTGAAGCAAAGCACGTATTTTTCAATTTTCGCAGTCGCATGCGCCGCCACGACGCCGACGTACCGCGCCTCCGCCAACCCTTCGGATAACTTTTTCTCCGCAAGCTCCAGCTCGTTTGCCCATATGCTCATCGCCACGGCCACGGTGAACCGGGGTGTGCCGAAGGGGTTTTCTTTCGTCCTGGTAAGAATCCCGATCGCGTGATCGCTTTCTTCTTCCGCCAGCATATCCCAGAACGTTTCGCCCGTGTGGCTGTCCAGATTTCTCACATGGCCGTCCAGATACGGCACGCATTCGATTTCCGCGTTGTGATCCGGGGTGATCTCCAGCGAAATCGCCATGAGCTCTTTCTGATCGGCAGACAGGAAACGCGTTACGGCAACCGCCGTTTTCCCCTTGGCGGTTATCACGGTATAGCGACGCAGGACGACGCCCGTTTGCAGGTCCAGCTCGCATTGATAGTCAGCGAAGGGTATTTTTGCCAAATCCACCGTTTCGCCGTCAATGCGCAGGCGGATGCCGTTCATGCGCGGCGCGTTGATGGTTTTTCCGAAGTAGGCAGGATAGCCGTTTTTCCACCAGCCGACCCGCGTTTGATCCGGGAACCAAACGCCGCCGATATAGGTACCCACATGGCTGTCGCCGGAATAATCTTCCTCGAAATTGCCGCGCATCCCCATATAGCCGTTGGCAACGGAGGTGAGGCTTTCCGCCAGACGGACGGAGGCGGAATCTAGATCATGCAAAATGATTTTCCAGGGATGAATGTGCTGGACCATCGGGCAGCCCTCCTAAATTGCATCGCTTTTTACGGCAAATACCGCGAACCGCATATCCTCGGTATCGGCGCAGGTAGTGACCATTAATATCGAATCGGTTTTGGATACCAGCACCGGCAGTCTGTATTCCGACATTGCCTTTACCTTGCTTACGAACTGCGCAAAAGCGTCGTCCGACATCAGGTTGATCTGGTATATATCCAAATACAGAGCCGACGTCGGATCAACGGAATAATAGACGGCGGCAAACGGGATGTAACAAGCCGCTTCGTAAAGCGTGGAGAACCGGATCAACGGATACCGGTTGAGGTAATCAAGATCATCAAACCGTGACAGTTTGCCAAATGCGGTGCCGTCGTGCATGTTATGACCGTGCAGTATGAGTACGCGGCTCTGCGGGTACACGCTACAGGTGACGTCCAGAAATACCGCGCCTGAGAAGCTGTATTCGCCGGTGAAGGAACGCCGAAGGTAATACGTGTTGTCCCGTTGGACGACGTAGGTGCTGATCGATTCGCCCATCTGCAGCTGACCGACGGTATCGGAGTTGATGGATAACGCTTGCGAAAACTTCTGCAGCACTTCGGGCATCTCCGGCGATGGCAATGAAGGCTGCACCGCCTGGTCTGCGGCGGGCTGAACTGTGGCAACAGGTTCGGGTTCGTATGTCGGCTGGTGT
>CAYRPW010000024.1:2393-6367 GCA_964426145.1 uncultured Oscillospiraceae bacterium | reverse complement strand
GTCGTTCGCGGCAATCAAAGCTTGCACCATCTGCTCTTCCTGCTTTGCCTGATGGCTCTTTACGATATACCGGATAACCTGATAGGTGGCGAACAGGAACACACACAAGAGCGCGGCAAGAACGAGGCGGTAAAGTAAACGGCGGGGCTTGGCGGGTTGCGGTTTGCCGGTTTTCGCGGCTGGCCTGGCGGGAAAGTAACCCTGGGAATAATGCAGCTGCGTTGGAGCGCTGCCGGTTTCCCGGGACGTTGCGATATACTGGCCGGTTTGCCGGGGCTGAACGGCTTTTGATGCGGCAGAATCCGGGTTCTTGCGTTTTGTGGCACGGTGCTCCCGGCTCATCCGTTTCATCGACCTTTCCCTGTGCATGCTACCATGCTATTTTAGACTAAGATACAGGCAAAGACAACTACAATTCCATTACACTTTTACGCAGGTTGCGCTTGCAAAAAAAAAGAGAGTATGCTACGATATCTTGGCCGCAAATCCCTGGGATTATAGCTCAGTTGGTTAGAGTGCCACGTTGACATCGTGGAGGTCGATGGTTCGAGCCCATTTAATCCCACCAGAAAGACCCTCGAAACGGTTCCGTTTCGGGGGTTTCTTTTGTCCGGACAGCAAGAATCATACATCTTGTATTCGCATACGTCCCATGATACAATGGGTAAAACCGCAATGAGGGATTTAACAATGCAAACCGGCAATGATTACTATACGTCACGCGAGGAAGCGGAAGCGTTGCTTCAAAAAACGCTCGAAGGCGCAGAGCAGCGAAGCAGCAAAACCAAAGGCGGCAAGCCCGGAAAAAAACGGATGCGGATCATCAGCCGCATTATTTACGCGCTTCTTATTCTGGGGATGCTCTCCATGCTTGGAAAAGTCTGGATACAGAAGATGAACAACCAAACGCCGAGCCTGTTTGGGTATCAGCTCTACGTTGTGGAAACCGGCAGCATGATTCCCACCCTGCCCATCGGGACCAACATCGTGATCCGAACGCTTCGGGACAGCGACGAGCTGAAGGTCGGGGATGTGATAACCTACAGCCGCGGCGAGTCGGCCGTTACGCATCGTATTGTGGAAATCCTGCTGGGGGAGGATGGAGTAACCCGGTATCAGACAAAGGGAGACAATCCGGAGAATTCCAAGGATCCATGGCTGGTGGAGCGCGAGAATATTCGCGGCGTCATGGTATGGCATTTCTCATTCTCCAGCCTGTTTGGCAAATAAGAGGCGAAATTTATGACGATCAGGAAACGCAGTTACTCAAATCAGCCTCCGCAGCCTGCGACGTATATCGTCCAGGCTTCGGATGTTACATCCAGCGAAATGTACCGGTATCCCGACGGTTTTGAGGAAGCGGTGCTCCGCAACATAACCTTGGACATCAAGCGGGGAGAGAGCTGGGGGATTATCGGCGAAGAGGCCTTCGAGCTGGAACTATTGATGCAGATTATCGCAAACGTTCGCCCCTATGGCAGCGGGCGGTGCTCGCTGGTCGAACGCGGTATGATGCGGCGGAAACGCCGGATCCTGTCGCACGTGTTCTACATTTCCGGCGGCGATACCGTACCGGGCAACTTGAACACGCTGGAATACCTGATGTACGTCACGGCGCGCAGCCACGTATCGGACAGGCAGCGGCAGGCGACCATCCTGGAAGCGCTGCTGGCTTCCGGGCTTTACTACCTGACGTTGGTTCCCATGAAATATCTGAACGCGGCGGAACGGGCGACCATCTGCCTTCTTTCCGCAGCGATGAGCCGGGCGCTGCTTGTGGTGTTTTCCGTTGCCGACATTACCTTTCAGCCGCAGCTGACGCAGAGCATCGGCAACATTGTCAAGCTGATCGCGCACCGGGGCGGCGCTGTTTTAATGGGAACAACCGACTGCGATCTTGCGCAGGACGCCTGCACGCACGCCGCATTTTTGATCAACGGTAAATTCGCGGAAATCGGCAGGGTGGAAACGCTTCTGGAAGCGCTGGATAAACGTGCCTTCATCCTGACCAGCAGCGAACCCAAAGCGCTGGCCAAAGCCATCACCAGTGCGGCGGACGGGCTGGAAACCTATGTGTTTGACAAGGAAGTCCATGTGTATGCACGCACAGACGCGCCGATCACCCAGGCTGCGATGCTGTATATCCTGATGAACGCGGGTCAGACGGTGGAAACATTGCAGACAAGCAAACGTACGTTGCGCAACGCTTATCGGGAGGTGCTTGCAGGCCATGTTATATAACACCAACTTCATCCGCAAGGAGTTTCGAAGCTCCTACACCCAGCAGAATTTCTCCTACAGGCGGCAGGTATCGCTGGGCGTATTCCTTGGCTTGTTAACGTTTGCGTTATATTTCAGCCTGCAAACGCTCAAAGAAAGCGTTATCAGCACGTCCGCACCGTATTTGCTGCTGCCGAGTTTCTTTTCCACGCTGTATATCTACCTGATTATATCGCTGATGTTCAACGTTTGGCTTTTCATCGTCAATTACGAATATATGACCTTGCTCGAGGTGCGGCAAAACCGCTGGTATGCGCTGGTGCAGCTGGGTTATAATCCATCGCGCCTGATTGCCAGCAAGATCGTCGCCCGCATTCTCGCACAGTTAAGCACGTATACGATCGGGTATATCGCCACGTTATTCCTTACCTCCTTCCTCAAGTTCCCGTTCGTGACCGGCTACATGTTTTCCATGTATTTCATGGGATTTATCGACATCGTTTTGCTTGCGTTACTGTCCCTGACGGCTTCGCTGTTCATACGGGATATGTATAATGCACGTTATATGGTCGGCATCATTGCGCTCTGCGTGATCGGATTTAAGTTTATCAGCCGCTACTTCGCCGTTTTATCGGACAGAACGCTGATGAATGATTTGGGAAATATGTTCGATCTGTCGAAAACTTCCTATATGTATATCGTCGGCGTCGTTATTATCATCTGCATCGTGATCTGCTTGTTCCGGGGCATCGGTCTAGCGAGGATTTACAACCGGCCGCTGCCCAGAGCGCTGCCGCTGCTCAAGCACAAGCCGGAGGGCACGGTGGTCGTGGGCGTGCTCAGCGGCGGCAAGCGCAAAGCGGAAAGAATACTGGAGGCGCAGACGTCCCCCTCGGAGGGAAAGAAGAAGTGGACCTTGCCTGCGATTATCTCCAGCGTACTCGTGATCGCTTCCATCGCTATCATGGTGCTGATCAACGTTCTGGTACTGGCGTTCAGCTACGCTTCGCCGGAAAAGGAAACAAGCATCAACGGGATCATTCCGTACGTGTTCCAGTCGCACACCATGGAACCGGCGATCATGTACAACGACGTCGCCATGTTCCGTAAGGTGGATCTGCAGGAGAAATTGCAGATCGACGATATTTTGCTGTATAAGGATTCAACGGGCAGCGTCAACGTCGGGCAATTGAAGAGCTTCATCATGGATCCGGAAACGTTTGAAGAAACAGGGGAGCTGCAAACCGATATTCTGTATTATGCCGACGAACGGTATCGCGGTATGGCGGAGCAAACGATCCCGCGTGAGTACGTATACGGCGTGCATACCGGCAATAACCGCTGGTTCGGCGCGATCGTTCTGTTTGCCAACACCATTCTCGGGCGCCTGATCCTCCTGCTCATCCCGACCTTCCTTATTTTCTTCTATGAACCGATCGTCAACTTCTTTAAAACGATCACACAGGAGAAAGCGGAAAAACAACGCTCGTGATCCGGCAAAAATGTTAAGCATATATTACGCAACATCCTGATCTGAAACAGCAAATTGAGAATCAAAATGCAAAAGAAGGCAGCTTATGCCTTCTTTTGCACATTGATATGTTACGATATTATTAAATATTAAATTATTATGAAATAAATTATTACAAAAGTATTTACAAATGAAATGTTTTCGATTATAATCGCATCACAGACTTACCCATGAACTCCCATACCCTCGGTGAACGGATAGAGACCCACGATCCGATGGCGTA
>CAYRPW010000024.1:0-2356 GCA_964426145.1 uncultured Oscillospiraceae bacterium | reverse complement strand
GAAGCTGTTACTCGTAGTACTGGCACTTGCCATCCTGACGTCTTTGACAGCGGGCACTCTGGCCGTTTACACCAGAACAGTGACCGAATCAGAGAAGATCGAAGCCAAACGGTTCACCTTCAATGCCTCCGGGTCCATTGTCGGCAACTATGACGCGATCACTCTGGCGCCGTCGGAGAAGATGGATTACAAGTTCACCGTCGCGAACGTGGACAGTGAGGGCGGCGCGGTTGCAGAGGTTCCGCTGGAGTATTCGATCACGTTGAATTACAAAGCGGCACACGATGCGATGCCCGGTCTTTCTGTGAAAATCTACGACGGCACGACGCTGGTCGGCACTGACTCCGGCGGGGAAATCAAATTCACCGTCAATTCCGCTGCCAATGAAGTGTTCAACAAGACCTACAACGTAGTGATCTCGTGGTCCGGCACTGGCGACAATGCCGGGCAGACTGCCGCCGGCGCAGAGAAGGCCACGTTCGCGCAGGGCCTGGTTCTCACGGTTGTTGCAAGCCAGGATATCTGACGCGGGCAGTAATGCGCAATGATCCCGCCATCGGGCGCCGCGCAGAGTAACCGTTCTGCGCGGCGCACCCCAAACACTCGGGTCATCAAGGGGATCGGTAAAACAATCTGCGAAAGGAGAGGGAGACATGAAAAAGTCGGTCCGGCTGCTGTTGTTGCTGCTCATGCTCTTCACCTCTCTGACGTGCGGCACCATGGCCGTGTATACCAGTACCATCGACCTGACCCCGGTTGTCATCTCGGCGAAGCGGTTCGTGCTGGGCGTCAACCAGGGCAGCCAGGACGAATTCGACCTTCGCATCGGGCCGGGAGACCTGGTAAGCTATCAATTCGATGTAACCAACCAAAACGCGAACGGCGACGTATCCGAAGTGGATATGGACCTGCTCATTGACGCTGATTTTTCCGCAATCCGTGCCAGCCTTCCCAACGTGGAAATCCAATTGATGCTGCGCACCGGTTCGAGCAATATACAGGTAGCGGCGGCGGATGCCTCGGGGATCCTCAGCTACCATAGTTCCTCGGCTTTCGAAGCCTCGCAGGCCGAACTCATGAATTTCTCCCTGACGTTTTACTGGAGCGACGGAGACCTCCCCAGCTCGTTTATCAACGGAAATTCCGTGGTTCTTCCGATTACGGTCTATGTGAAGGGGGTACAGCATGTCTCATAAGCACGGGAGAGTCGTGAAAGGAATCATCGTCGTGCTGAGCCTCCTGACGATGATCGCCGTTTCCATGCTGGGCGTGACGCTGAGCTCCTATGTCAAGGAACTGCAGCTTTTCGGCAGCGGCTGGCTGGGTCCCAAGTATTTCGCTTTTGAACTGGACAGCGACGGGGGAACGAAAAGCCTTGCGCCGGGTGAAGCGGTTGATTACGATTTCTACGTCCGCAATTATGACGCAAACGGCACGGCCCAGGTTCCGCTGCACGTATCCGTAGAGATCACCTACCCCGCGCAGCTGGCCGGAAGCGGCGCGATCAAGGCTGAATTGTATCGGGAGGGAAGCTTTCTGGCATCCAGCACTGGCACGGGTTCGCTGAACGTGACCGGCAACACGCTTCCCGCAAACAGCGCGACCACCGATCATTACACGTTAAAGCTGACGTGGGTCGACGCCGATCTCACGTTGCTTGGCACCATGGTTTCGCAGACGTTTGATTCGTCCACAATCAATATCAGCGTATCCGGGTACCAGTAAGCAGTAGCATTTAAACTGTAATAGAAAGGAGGATGCACAATGAGGAAAGCGCTGATCCCCATCGTTCTGCTGGCACTGCTGGTGGTGCTGATGAGCTCCGGTTCTTTTGCCATCTATACCCAAACGCAGTCTTTGCGCGGTGAATTGTATATGCGCATCTTCCTGTTCTCGGGTGACGAAAGCACGACCAGTTACGAGTTCGGCCTCGGCGGGCTTACGCTTGCGCCGGGCCAGGGAGAAACGGAGTTATACCGGTTCTCGCTGACCAACGCCCAGAGCGGCGGCAACGTATGCGATTACGATATGGCGGTCAACATTGCGTCCTCCGGCATGTCCAGCGCATTGTCAGCCATGAGCGGGCTTACGTTTTACCTGTACGACGTATCCCAGGAAGGCGCCGGCCCCGTCGCCACCATCACGTCGGGGGAGCTTAGCTACAACGGGCTGCAGTTTACGGCAAGCGTCAACAAAACCGCGGAGTACAGGCTGACGGCCTCATGGAGCGATACGGGGAACAGCTCCGCGCAAACAACCCTGGCTGCCAGCGGGCAGAAGTATCCCATCCGTATCATCGTCTCGTCGCAAGCGACCAATTAGTAGTTAAACGATTTGAGGAGCAGAGCATGAAAGC
>CAYRPW010000023.1:0-14347 GCA_964426145.1 uncultured Oscillospiraceae bacterium | reverse complement strand
AAGCCGCCTGTATGACGACGAGGAAACCCAGCAAAAACGCATCGACAGCTGGATTAAGCAGCGCGCGGCGACGCTGGAAAGCATTATTTCGTTTTATACCGACGGATACGAATACGCCCTCACCCCGCAGAAATACCTCACCTATACCCCCGGCGAGGTTCGCCAGATGTTCAACGGCCAGAAGCCGGAGCTGGATATCGCCGAACGCGGGAAAACCGATATCTACCGCCTCGTGCGCAAGGATAATTACGCCGTGCTGATGCTGGTCAAGGACAGCGTCTGGACGCCCGTGGAAGGCTCTGTCTACAAGCTGAAACTGGAAAACTTCTCCACCACCACCGTCAACGCCGAGGTCATCAGTTACACCCGCTCCGGCGGCGAATTGCTGCTGCGGCTTGGAGTCGTGGGCGACGTAACCCCGGTGCTCTACATGCGCACCTGCCAGGCGGAGCTCAGCGAATACGTGGACAGCCTCCTGGTGCCCAAGGCCGCCCTGTATACCCAGAACGATCAAAAGGGCGTTGTGCGCGTGCTGGAGGACGGTTCCCTGGTGTTTATCCCCGTCACCGTGATCTCCGAACAGGCGGACGGCGTGTACGTATCGCCCGTCCAAACCGGCGCGCTCCTGTCCGGGCAAACCGTGCGCCTGTTCCAATAGGGGGGAAATGCGTTGGACGCGAAAGCGAATGCCGGCGGGAACCGGCAGGAATTGACCGGATTATCGGCTATTACGTTACGAAATCTTGAACTTAATGTGAATGAAGTATTGTGCAATCTGCGCAAAAATACGTATGAAAATTTGGAACCCGCGCGGCTGGTCGCGGTGACGAAGACCGTATCGGCGCATGTGGTTAGTGCACTCGGATCGCTTGGCGTACAAGATATAGCGGAAAACCGCGTGCAGGTTGCGCTGCCGAAGTTGTTACAGATGGATGACGCCGCAAATTTTCGCCTGCATTGGATCGGACGGTTGCAAACCAACAAAGTTAAAGATATAATAGATCGAGTATGGTTGCTCCATTCGCTGGACAGGCTTTCGCTTGCGCAGGAAGTGGAACGCCGCGCGGCGCAGCTTGGCCGTGTGGTGCCCGCTCTGGTGCAGGTCAACATTGCGCAGGAGGACCAGAAAACCGGCTTTTCCGTGGATGAGGTTCTGCCGTTTCTAAGAAACATGAGAGATTTTCGGAACATCCAAATCCGCGGGCTGATGGCCATGATGCCGCTGACCGGCGACCAGGCGCTGCTGGAACGTTTATTCCGGGACATGCGTTTGCTGTTTGAAAGGCTGAGAACCGAAGCGGTTTCCGGCGTGGAGATGCGCGAACTCTCCATGGGAATGAGCAACGATTACGAAATCGCCGCCCGCTGCGGCGCCACGATGGTGCGGGTCGGCACCGCGCTGTACCATAGCCGCCCGTAGCGGCCATCAATCCTTGCCACTTGTGTGGCGCTGGGCAGGAGGAAAGCAGTTGAGCGTTTTGCAACGGGTCACCGGCTGGCTGACCGGCAAAAACAACAATCACGCGCAGGCCGCCTATGGCGGCTATCATCCGCGCGGGTATTACGGCTCCGCCGAAGCGCAGGATGCCTACGGCTCCATGGCGGCGGAACGCGGCTACGACGCGCCCGAAGAAAGCTTCCCGCAGGATTCGGCCGTGCCGGCGGAGCGTTTCGATGCCGCCGCCGCAGACCCGTATAACGGCCGCGTGCCCTACCGTTCCCAGCAGGATCCGGCATCCCGGCAGGAGGGCTTTGCGCAGGGGATGCAGCAGGACCTGCGCCACCGGCGCGCGGAAGCGCAGCAAGCGCCCTACCAGCAGGCTGCCTATCAGCAGCCCCAGGAATCAAACGTGGTGAATTTTCCCGGCCAGCAAACGCCTTCCCATGTGGAGTACGTCATGCTGCTGCGCAGCCGCAACGAATGCACCAAGGTGATCGAATACATCAAAACCAGCGCTTCCGTGTTTTTGAACATGGAGTATATCGCCAACGAAAGCGAACGGCAGCGCTGCGTGGATATGCTCTCGGGGGCGGCCTACACGCTGGGCTGCCAATTGCACAAGATTTCCAACCGCGGTATCTACCTGATCGCCTCGCCCAACGTGCGCGTGATGATCGATCCCGCCATGAAGCGTTTCACCTCCGCGCCGGAGGCGCAGGCGTTTTCCTTCCAGCAGTCGCCGGACTATCCGCCCCAGGCGATGCAGCCCGAGCGCCAGCCCTTTGCCGCCCCGGCTGCCTATACCGGCCGCATGAGCGAGCAGGCAGGCGATACCACCGCCCCGTATCCGGCGCAGCAGCAGGCGGCCTACGCCCCGTTCCAGCGGCCGCGCCCCACGTTCCAGTCCCAGCAGGCGCCGCTGCGCAGGGCATCCGGCGCGCAGTACGCAGACCGCCAGGCTGCGGGATATCCCTCGTCGTTCTGAACTGAATCATACGGAGGATTGTTATGTTGACCAGCATCTTGAATTTTCTCTTCAACGCCATTTTGTTCCTGCTGGGGCTCGCGTCCTGGGTGGTGCTCATCTACGTGCTCATGGCGCTGTTCATTCCCCAGCACCGCTACACGCTGATGGCGCGCCGCTATGTGGAGCCCGTCTTAAGCCCGATCCGGCACTTGCTGCTGCGGGTGTTTCCCAAGCTTAACCAGCTCGGGGTTGATTTTTCCCCGCTCGCATTTTATCTGCTGATCCAGATCGCGTCGTGGCTGATCCGGCTGCTGCGCTCGGTCTTGCTGTAACGGTTTGTTAAAATACCTTGTCGAGAGGAGAATGACGGATGGGCATCACCGTTTCCGACATCGAACGCAAAGAGTTCGCTTACAAAGGGGCCGGTTACGATCCCTATGACGTGGATCAATACCTCGATCAGATCTGCGACGAAATGGTCGCCTTGCAGGACAAGATCGCCCAGCTGGAAAAAGAGCTGGACGAAGCGTACCGCGAGGCGGAGAAGGCAAAGTATGCCGCGCAGCCTGCGCAGCCCGCGGTAAAAGCCGCCGCGCCCGTGGCGCAGCCTCCCGTCGCCAAAACGGCCGAAACGCTGGAAAGCATCCTGATCAACGCGCAGCGCCTGGCGGACGAAGCCGTGGAAAACGCCAACCGCAAGGCCGCCGAAGCGCTTAATAAGGCGCAGCAGGACGCCGAGGAAACCGTCGGCAAGGCCAAGCTGGAAGCCCAGGCCATCGCCGAAGGCGCGCGTGCCGAAAAGGAACGCATCGAAGCGGAGTACGAAACGCTGCGTGAAAAGGCACGGACCTTTAAGGAGAGTTTCCTGAAACTGCTCGAAGAGCACAAGAGCCTCTTTGACAAGCAGCTCAAGGAAACCAAGGGCATCTGACGCCGGCCGCGGGTTCCCCTTTACATTTGACACCGTCTTGCCTATAATGGGAGGGTGTATACGCTTAGAATACATCCTCTATGTTTAAGCGATGATGAGGACGGACACGGCACAGCGTTTCAAAGCGAGCCCGGGCAGGTGCGAGCCGGGCGGAACGACCCGCGTCACATCACCTCGGAGCCACCTGCCTGAACCATCAGGGCGGGTCGGGCGCTCCCGTTACAGGGCGTTTCAAGCGGGCGGCTCCGGCCGCCAACACGGGTGGTACCGCGGAAGTTGATTTCCGTCCTGTTTTGCAGGGCGGTTTGTTTTTTAGGAGGAGCAGCATGTACCAGAAGGTCTCCACGGATATGGATTTCGTCAGCCGCGAGAAAAAGGTGATCGAGTTGTGGAAACGGGAGGACGTCATCCGCAAATCCTTCGCCGTCAACAAAGGCAACGAGCGCTTCACGTTTTTCGACGGCCCGCCCACGGCCAACGGCCGCCCGCACATCGGGCACATCGAAACGCGCGCGTTCAAGGATTTGATTCCGCGCTTCCATGCCATGAAGGGCAAGGACGTACTCCGCAAAGCCGGCTGGGATACGCACGGCCTCCCCGTGGAGCTGGAGGTGGAGCGCCAGCTGCAGCTGGACGGCAAAGCCGAGATCGAGCGCTACGGCATCGAGCCGTTTATCGGCAAGTGCAAGCAAAGCGTATGGAAGTACCAGAAGGAGTGGGAGGATATCTCCGACCGCGTGGCCTTCTGGGCGGATATGGAGCACCCGTACGTCACCTACCACGACGAGTATATCGAAAGCATCTGGTGGAGCCTCAAGGAGATCTGGAAAAAAGATCTGCTGTACAAGGGCTTTAAAGTGGTGCCCTATTGCCCGCGCTGCGGCACCGCGCTTTCCTCCCACGAGGTGGCGCAGGGCTATCAGGAAGTGACGGAAGATTCGGTCATCGTGCGCTTCCCGGTGAAGGGGAGGGCGAACGCCTTTATCCTCGCGTGGACGACCACGCCGTGGACGCTGCCCTCCAACGTGGCCGTATGCGTGAACGCGAAGGAAAACTACGTGGAGTTTCAGCTGCACGGGGAGACGCTGATTTTGGCCGAAGCGCTTGTGCACACGGTATTCGGCGAGCATGCCCACGAGGGCGCGGTGCTTAAGACCATGAAGGGCAAAGCGCTGGAAGGCCTGGAATACGAGCCGCTGTACCGCTTTGACCAGATCGAATACCCCCGCGAAAAAGGCTGGTACGTGGTATCGGACGATTATGTGACGCTTTCTGACGGCACGGGCATCGTGCACACCGCCCCGGCCTTCGGCGAGGACGACGCCCGCATCGGCAAGGCGTACGGCCTGCCGTTCGTGCAGCTGGTCAACCCGCAGGGCAAGTTTGTTTCCGGCACGCCGTGGGCGGGCATATCCGCCAAGGAAGCGGACCCGCTGATCATTGCCGACCTGAAAGAAAAGGGCTTGCTGGTTGCCGCCGTGCCCTTTACCCACAATTACCCGTTTTGCTGGCGGTGCGATACGGCGCTTTTGTATTACGCGCGCTCCGCGTGGTTCATCGCCATGACCAAGGTGCGGGATGCGCTTGTGGCCAACAACCGTTCCGTAAACTGGGTGCCCGACAACATCAAGGAAGGGCGCATGGGCAACTTCGTGGAAAACGTGGTGGACTGGGGCCTTTCCCGCGAGCGCTACTGGGGCACGCCGCTGCCGATGTGGATGTGCGAGGACGGCCACCAGCACGTGGTGGGCAGCCGTAAGGAGCTGCTGGAGATGGCGATCGGCCCGGTGGACCCGAAAATCGAACTGCACCGCCCGTTTATCGACAACGTGGAAATCACCTGTCCCCATTGCGGCAAACCCATGCGCCGCGTGCCGGAGGTGATCGACTGCTGGTACGATTCGGGTTCCATGCCCTTCGCGCAGTGGCACTATCCCTTTGAAAACGCCGACGTCTTTGCCGACCGCTTCCCCGCCGATTTCATCTGCGAAGCGGTGGACCAGACCCGCGGCTGGTTTTATACGCTGCTTGCCATCTCCACGCTTTTGTTCAATCAGGCGTCTTTTAAAAACTGCCTGGTGCTCGGGCACGTGCAGGATGAGAACGGCAAGAAGATGTCCAAGCACGTCGGCAACGTCGTCAATCCCTGGGACGCGCTGGACAAGCACGGCGCGGACGCCGTGCGCTGGTATTTCTTCACCGCCAGCGCGCCGTGGCTGCCTTCCCGGTATTCCGACAAGGCCGTCAACGAAGGCCGCCGCAAGTTCCTCTCCACGCTGCAGAACGCCTACGCCTTCTTCGTCCTCTACGCCAATATCGACAGCTTTGATCCTAAAGATCATCCCATCGAAAACGTGGAACTCACGCTGATGGACCAGTGGATTTTGAGCCGCCTGCACCAGCTGATCAGGCAGGTGGACGACGATCTGTCCAGCTACCGCATCCCCGAGCCCGCCAACGCCATCACCGCGTTTGTGGACGATCTGTCCAACTGGTATATCCGGCGCGGCCGCGAGCGCTTCTGGGGCAAGGGCATGGACGGCACCAAGGAGGCAGCGTTCGTAACGCTGTACACGGTGCTGACGACGCTTGCCAAGGTTGTCGCGCCGTTCGTGCCGTTCATCGCCGAGGACATTTACCAAAACCTCGTGCGCTCCGTGGATCCCGCCGCCCCCGTGAGCATCCACCTTTCGCGCTTCCCCGAGGCGGACGAAAGCCGGATCGACGAAACCCTGAACAGCCAGATGGCGGCGCTTCTGACCATCGTAAGCCTGGGCCGCGCGTGCCGCAACCTGGCCTCGCTCAAGGTGCGCCAGCCGCTCAAAGCCATGTACGTCAAAGGTGCGAAACTGGAAGACGCCTTCGTATCTCTGCTTGCGGACGAGCTGAACGTGAAGGAAGTCGTTTTCACCGACGACGCCCGCGCCTTTACCACCTATAACTTAAAGCCGCAGATGCGCACCCTCGGCCCGAAGTACGGAAAGCTGCTCGGAAAAATCGGCGCGTGGCTCAAGGATGCCGACGGCAACGACGTTGTGGACGCATTCAACGCCGGAAACCTCGTGAGATTTACGATCGACGGCACGGAAATCACCCTGGAGCAGGACGACGTACTCACCGAAGCCGTGCAGAAGGAGGGCTTCGCCGCCCAGATCGACGGCGGCCTGACCGTGGTGCTCGACTGCAACCTGACCCCCGCGCTGATCGCCGAAGGCTACCAGCGCGAGGTGATCAGTAAGCTCCAGACCATGCGCAAGGAAGCGGATTTCGACGTCACCGACCGCATTCTCGTCGCTTATACGGCGGACGCGGAGCTGTCCGCCGCCATCGAAAGCGGAAAGGCGCTGATCATGCAAAGCGTGCTGGCGAAGGAATTGCAGCCAGCCGCCGGCGAATCCTATACCGTGCAGGAATGGGATATCAACGGCAAAACCGCAACGCTGGGCATCAAGAAAGTTTAATCATCGGTTGCGGAGCAACCGTACCATAATTCCTCATTCCTAACTCCTAATTCCTCATTACCCGAAAGGGGCTCACCATGTTTCTTTGCGATCAATGGCTGGATTACGAGGTGCTGGACACCGGCGACGGCGAAAAGCTGGAGCGGTGGAAGAACGTCGTGCTCTGCCGCCCCGATCCGCAGGTGATCTGGCCGAAAGCCGCGCCCGCGCTGTGGGAAACGGCCGACGCCCGGTATGTCCGCTCGTCCTCCGGCGGCGGGGAGTGGGAGTTCTACAAACAGCTGCCGGACCGCTGGGTGCTGGCGTTTGAGAACTTGAAGTTCTACGTCCGCCCCACGGGCTTCAAGCACACGGGCTTATTCCCGGAGCAGGCCGTCAACTGGCTGTTCATGCGGGAGCAGATTAAGAAGGCGAAAAAACGCCCGATGATTTTAAACCTCTTCGCCTATACCGGCGGGGCGACCATCGCCTGCGCCGCCGCGGGCGCGCACGTTACCCATGTGGACGCCGCCAAGGGGATGACCCTGTGGGCCAAGGAAAACCGGGAGACCGATGCCGCTTCATCACGGAGGATGCCAAGGCCTTCGTTCAGCGCGAAATCCGCCGCGGCAACCGGTACGACGGCATCCTGATGGATCCGCCCAGCTACGGCCGCGGGCCGAACGGCGAGGTATGGAAACTGGAAGAGGAACTCTACCCCCTGGCCGAAATGTGCGCCAAGCTGTTAAGCGATACGCCGGTGTTCTACCTCATCAACGGCTATACCACGGGGTTTGCCGCAAGCGTGGTCGGCAACGTTCTGGAACGCTGCATGGGCGGGCGGGGTACGGTGGATGCCGGGGAGCTTGCCCTGAAGGTATCGAGCGGCGGGGTGCTTCCCTGCGGGGCGACCGCCCGGTGGACGCCCGATGCCTGAGATCGTGTACGAAGACAATCACCTGCTGATTGTCGTGAAACCACCCAACCTTTTAACCCAGGGAGACGCGACGGGCGACCCCTGCCTGGCCGACGAGGTAAAGGCGTATCTGAAGGAAACCTATCACAAGCCCGGCGAGGCATACCTGGGCCTGGTGCACCGGCTGGACCGGCCCGTGGGCGGGCTGGTGGCGCTGGCGAAAACCGGCAAGGCGGCGAGCCGCCTGTCCCAGCAGCTGCGCGCCCACGAAATGCGGCGGGAATACCTGGCCGTCGTCCACGGGGCGGATATCGCGCCAAGCGGCACACTGACCGATTTCCTGCTGGACGAAAACGGCACCGTGCGCGTCGCGCCACCGGGTACGGACGGCGCGAAGGAAGCCGCGCTGCGGTACGAAACCCTCGGAAAAAAGGCGGATACCGCGCTTTTACACATCCGGCTTACAACGGGGCGCAAGCACCAGATCCGCGTGCAGCTCCAAAACGCAGGCCACCCGATCGTCCACGACATGCGCTACGGCACGGACGCGGCGGGCGAGCCCATCGCGCTGTGGGGCGCGGTGCTCACGCTTTCCCACCCCACGAAAAAAGAAATGATGACGTTTACATCCAAACCGCGGGGCAGTGCCTTCGCCGCCTACGAGGCGGAACTCCGCGCGTTTTTCCAAGAGGACAGTAAATGAACAAATTTTCCTTCGAGGTCACCAAAACCTGCGCGCAATCGGGCGCGCGCCTCGGGGTGCTGAAAACCCCGCACGGCGAAATCCATACGCCCGCCTATATGCCGGTGGGTACGTCCGCCACCGTGAAGGCCATGACTCCGCGGGAGCTTGTGGAAATCGGCGCGGAAATCATCCTGTCCAACACCTACCACCTGCATTTGCGGCCCGGCGAAGCGCTCATCCGCGAGGCGGGCGGCCTGCACCTGTTCATGGGCTGGAACAAACCCATCCTCACCGATTCGGGCGGGTTTCAGGTGTTTTCGCTGGCGGGCATCCGCAAGGTGAAGGAGGAAGGCGTCACCTTCCAAAGCCATCTGGACGGCAGCCGCCGCTTCATCTCCCCCGAAGTCAGCATGGATATCCAGCACGCGCTGGGCGCGGATATTATGATGGCGTTCGACGTGTGCACCGCCTACCCGTGCGACCACGCGGAAGCGGAAGCCGCCATGCACCGCACCCACCGCTGGGCGGAGCGCTGCAAGGCCCACCATACCGACGGCGACCAGGCGTTATTCGGCATCGTACAGGGCGCGTTTTTTGAAGATTTGCGCATCCAAAGCGCGAAAACCCTGCGCGATCTGGACTTTTTCGGCTACGGGATCGGGGGCCTGAGCGTCGGCGAACCCAAACCGATCATGTACGATATGCTCGAAGCCATGATGCCGCACATGGCGGCGGATAAACCGCGTTACCTGATGGGCGTCGGCTCGCCCGATTGTTTGATCGAAGGCGCACTGCGCGGCGTGGATATGTTCGACTGTGTGCTGGCCACCCGCATTGCCAGAAACGGCACCTGCTTTACGTCCGGCGGCCGCGTGGTGATCAAAAACGCGCAATACGCGCGCGATTTCGGCCCGCTGGACGAGGGCTGTGATTGTTATACCTGCCAGAACTTTTCCCGCGCCTACATCCGCCACCTGTTCAAGGCGGGGGAGATCACCGGCGCGCGGCTCGCCTCCATCCACAACCTCCGCTTTCTGCTGCGCCTGATGGAAAACGTGCGTCAGGCCATCCGCGAAGACCGCCTTACGGATTTCCGCAACGCGTTTTTCAGCAAGTATGATATGACGAAGAATTTTTAACCTGTGATCTGTGCTTCCCACACCGTGACGCGCATGCTGCGCTTTTTCACCATGTGTTTGCGGTTCTTGCGCTTGTTATTGGCTCGCTTTTTTGTCCGCTGATCAATTGACGATAAGGATGGATCGTATGAACGGCATCTTTCACCAAACCATGGCCGATATGAACTGGGCGGAGCTTTCCACAACCGCCGCGCGGAATGCGCCGGTGCTGCTGCCGCTGGGCGTGATCGAAGAGCACGGGCCGCACCTGTGCCTCGGAACGGACATCTATACGGCGCATCTGTACTGTTTGGCGGTCAAAGACCGCCTGCAGGCTGAGGGATACGAAGCGGTGATCGCGCCGCCGTTTTACTGGGGGATCTGCCAGTCCACAGGCGGGTTCATCGGTTCGTTCGCCATCCGGATGGAAACCGCGAAAGCCCTGCTGTATGATATTCTGGCCTCTTTGCACGGGTTTGGGTTTCAGCGCGTATTCGGCGTGAACGCGCACGGCGATATCCTCCACAACGTCATGATTTTGCAGGCGTTCCGGGAGGCGGGGGAAACGCTTAAGATGCAGGCCTGCTATGCCTTTGACGAAAGCAGGCTTGTGCATTTCGGCCTGACCGGCGCGGAGCCGTATCTCTGCCCCGTGAAACCGCAGACCGTGTCCGTCAGCACGGCTTCCGTGCCGGACGTTCATGCCGGCGATATCGAAACGGCGATGATTCTTCATCATTATCCCCACCTGGTTGACGTGGAGAAAGCCAACGCGCTCCCGCCGGTGCCGCTTGACGGCCGGCAGGGGATGGACTGGCTGAACGGCGGGCATATCCATACGCTGTCGCCAGACGGGTACATCGGTGCGCCCGCCGCGCACGAAAGCGCAGCGGTTGTTGAAAACCTGAACGATTATGCCGACCGGATCACCCGTGCCATTCTCGCCCGGCTGCAGGCATAAAAAACCGCGGTGCTTCACAGCCTGTAAAACACCGCGGGCCGAATGGCTTTTGGAACCGGAACGCTTAATAGAAATCCTGCAGGAACACGGGCTTTTTGGGGAATACGCGCCTGAGCAGGGAGGCGTTCCCGTGAATCTGCACGTCGGGCCGGTAGGCCGCTTCCGTAAGGCCGACAAAGCCCAGCGCGAGCTGCGCAAAGGCCTGCGCCGTGAGGCGCAGATCGGCTTCCCCGTCGCAGCGGGCAACGTCCGCACCACCGTTTTTCGAGAAGGCCACACGGTAACAGCCCTCGTTTTCCGGCAGGAACGCGTCCTCCACGTACAGGGTGAACGTCCCTTCTTTCCTGGGATAACGCATCGCCTTGAGCACACCCTCCACGTTCAGCACGCGCGCCATGGGCTGGGAGCCTGTGGAACGGCGAATGTCGTAAGGCTCGGCCAGAAGCGAGGAAAGCGGGAGGTTGTCCGGCACGAATAATTCCACATCCTTCGCCTGCGCGGCGAAGCGGTGCAGGAAACGCATCAGGGCTGCAAACGCCTGCGCGTTGATAAACGCGTATTCCGTGATACAGAGCGTGCGGATGAATGGCTTCTCCTGCGGGCGGTAATAAAACATCGCGTACGCGGTATCGCGCCCGCCGCTTGATAGCACATAACAGGTTTGTTCGGCCTTGAAGGGGTTGCCCAATTTGCGGCGAAGCCAGGTCCGCTCGTCGCGGGCGACGGCCAGGTTATACCGCTGGGCGAACGCCTGGTAGACGGGGTGCAGAGCCGCGGTTCCGTCCTCAGGCAGCAGCAGCCGCGCAACAGGCGGTTCCCCGGCCTGAAAAACCTCCAGCGCTTTGGTTGGAAACGTTGCAACCGGGTACGTAAAGCAGGTTTCATACCCGAATCTGCGGTAAAACGGATGGGAAAACGGGTACAGCGTGGAAAACAGCGCGCCGGCCTCGCGGTCGTCCCGGAGCACATGGCGCATCAGCTCGCGCACGTGCCCCTGCCCGCGCGTTACCGGGTCGGAAGCCACTCCGGCCACCCCGCGTGACGACGCAATTTTACCGTCAAACCATATCGGAAGATCGTGGTTGGTCAGTGTTGCGCGCAGCTGCCCGTCGTCGCCGAAACAGCCCCAACGGTCCGCCTGGTATGCGTTTTCCTTGCCGTCGTCCGCCTGCACAGGGGCGACGAACGCGAGCGATTCCAGCTTGTCGGCAGCCGCGGCTTCGTCCGGCTGCAATCTGCGAATGTCCATGGCGTCGTTTCCTTTCGCTTTCAGTTTCTTTTCAGCCATCTTCGGTAGTATCGTTAGACAAAGGATCCGCGGTTTCCTGCCGGACGGGCGGCAGGATGCGGAGGGAAAGGCAATGCGCGGGTAAACCGTGCGAGGAGTGCGGCGATGAAACGATGGTTATCCGCGGGTCTGGCCGCGGCGGTGTGCCTGCTTGCGGTGCTGACTGTGCTGCTGTCCCGGGAAGAGCAAACGCCGCTGGCGGCGGTTCAGCTGCTTGCCGCGGCGCAGGGGCTGGACGAGATTACGATCGACGCATCGTTTGATCCCGAGCTGAATTTGCTCGCCGTCATGCAGACGTTCACGCTGACAAACCGCACGGGGGCGGATCAGGCGGAGCTCTATTTGCGGGCCTATGCATCCGCGTTCCGCGACGAGGAATACGCCCCGTCGGCAACGGAATCGCTGCACAGCCTTTGTTATCCGAACGGCTTTTCCGCCGGCGGGCTGGAAATTACGGCGTGCGAACTTGCGTACCGCTTTGCCGACGACGCGCAAACCGTGCTGGTGCTGACGCCCGCCGTGCCCTGGGGAGACGGCGAAACGCTCACGGTGCAAATCTCCTATACGCTTTCCATCCCTGAGGCCGCCTACCGCTTCGGCGAATACGGTGGTGTGGTTGCGCTTGGCAACGCGTTTCTCATTCCGGCGGCCTATGGAGACGGCGAATATCTGACCGACGAATACTACTCCGTCGGCAGCCCGTTCGTCAGCGAATGCCGCAACTACACGCTCCGCCTCACCCTGCCCGAGGGCTATACGGCGTTCGGTACCGGGAATGCGGCAGGCGACGGGCAAACGGCTGTGTTCACCGCGCTTGCCTGCCGCGACTTCGCCATCGGGATCAGCCAAACCTACAAAACGGCGCAGGCGGCGCAGGACGGCGTGCAGATCGCGGCCTACGCCCGCACCGCCGCCGGCGCAGACGCGCTGCTGAAAACCGCGAAGCAGGCGCTGCGGATTTACACCGGCTTGTACGGCGCGTATCCGTACCCAAGCTTTACGCTTGCGGAGATTAGCCTGCCGTTTGATACGTCCGTATATCCCGCCTTTGCGATGGTCGCGTCGGACGTCGTAAACGGCTCCGCCGAAGCGCTGGAAATCGACGTCGCGCGGGCCGTTGCCGGGCAATGGTTTCAGGCGGTTGTCGGCACCGACGGCTACCGCCAGCCATGGCAAAGCGAAGCGCTGTCGGAATTCGCGCTTCTTTCCTATTGGAACGCGGCGCACGGCGGCGAAGCGGCGGAGAGCCTGCGTTACAGCCGGGTGGATACGGCCATGCGCCTTTCGGTGGGCAGTCTGACGCCCGGAAGCCCGCTTTCCTATTTCTACGATTGGGGAGAGTTCCAGACCGTGGTCTGGCACCGGGGCGCCGCGGCGCTGTGCGCGCTGGACCTGGCGCTGGATGGCAAACTTGACGAATTTCTTGCCGCATATTATGATACGTATGCGTTTACCATCGCTTCAAGAACAGATTTTGAGGCCGCGCTGCAAGCGTTTTCCGGCGAGGATTGGTCCGCGCTGCTTGCCGATATGCTGGACACCATACAATGAAATACGCAAAGGGTAGGGTTATGATGCCGCAACAAGCTGCCAAGGACGTCGCCGTTCTCATCCCAAGCTACCAGCCGGATGAGCGGTTAGTGTCGTACGTGGAACAGCTCAGCCGGGAGAATTTGACCAGGATCGTCGTCGTGGACGACGGATCAGGTGCGCAATACGATCCGATATTCGCCCCGCTGGAAAGCCGGGACGGGGTAACGGTGCTGCGGTATTCCAATAACCGCGGAAAAGGGTATGCGCTTCGCCACGGGCTGCAGTATATGCTGGATACCGGCCTGTCCTGCCGCTTTGTGATCACCGCCGACAGCGACGGCCAGCATACCGTGGCGGACATTCTGCGCATGAGCGACGCCCTGCATGCCGATTCCACGGGGCTTTTGCTGGGCACGCGGGACTTCGCGTCCGCCCAGGTGCCGGCCAGAAGCCGCGCGGGCAACCGGATCACATCCCGGGTGTTCCGTATCCTCTACGGCCCCAAAGTGGAGGATACCCAAACGGGGCTGCGCGGCTTTGCGCGTGATTTACTGCCCCAGTTTCTGCGCATCAGGGGCGATCGTTACGAGTATGAGATGAACCAGCTCATTGCCTGCGCCATCGGCGGCATCCCCATCCGCGCCCTGCCGATTGAAACCGTGTATGAGAATAACAATTCGGGCAGCCACTTCCGCACGGTGGCGGACAGCTTTCGTATTTACCGCGTCATTCTCGGCCGCTTCGTGCGGTTTGTGATGTCGTCCGCGTTCTGTTTTGTGCTGGATTACGGCATGTATCTGCTGGTCAATCATCTGCTGAAGACAAACGTCCCGGCGCTGGATCAGTACCTGAGCATTTTCTTTATCCGTTTCGTCGCGCGCATCGGGATCGCCGCGGCGGTGGCGCGCGTCGTGAGCGCAATGGTCAACTACCTGATCAATAAACAAATGGTCTTTGGCAGCGAGGCGGCGGTCATGCGCTCCTTCCCGCGTTACGCCTGCACGGTGGCGCTGATCATCGTGCTGTCCATCATCTTCCGAGTTGCAGCGGCCTTTCGGCTGACTATT
>CAYRPW010000022.1:10770-14428 GCA_964426145.1 uncultured Oscillospiraceae bacterium | reverse complement strand
GAACCGTGACAGCCTGACGCTGGCCGTCGGGCGCTATATGACCGTGCACACCTCCGTAGTTCCTGCCGGAGCGTTGCGGGAAGGCGCGTCCTATTCCGTAAGCGATCCAAGCATCGCCTCCGTGGATCCAAACGGCAAGGTGCGCGGTTTGAAAGCCGGTACGTGCGAGCTGACGGCCGTCAGCCTGTACGACCCTTCCGTCAGCGTGACCATTCCGTTGTATATCATCGTCCCCGTGCAGGAGATCGACATTGTGTCACCTGATAACGGCGTTGTGATCGGCGGCACGCTGCAGTTATCCGTAACGTATACCCCGGCGGACGCGACGAACGCGGAAGCCGTTTTTTCCTCCTCCGACGAAAGCATCCTGACCGTGAGCGAGGACGGTTTGGTGACGGGCCTCAAACGCGGCCAAGCCACCGTGAAGGTGAAATCCGCCGACGGGCGCGCGACGGATACTCTGCGCGTGACCGTGAAGCAGCAACCCGACAGCGTGACGGTTACCCCGGTTTCCCTTACGCTGGTCGAAGGGAAAACCCAACAGCTGAAAGCGACCGTCCTGCCAAAGACCGCGGGCGACAAGACCGTGATCTGGACGTCGGCAGACACGAGCGTTGCCACCGTGTCCGACCGCGGGGTCGTGACCGGCGTTCAGCTCGGCAATACCGTGATTACGGCGGTATGCAAGGATAACGCAGCCGCCACGTTCAGCGTGCCCGTGAGCATTACCAAGCTTGCTGCGAGCGTGTCGTTTGATCAGGCCGAATATGAGGTTGTGCTGGGCCAAAGCCTCACCCTGAGCCATACGGTATACCCGGAGACGACGTCCAACCAGGCCGTGACGTATAAAGTAAGCAATTCCCGCATCGCAACCGTGGACGAAAACGGCACGGTTACCGCCAAAAAAGGCGGCACGGTCACCGTGACCGTCACCACGGCGGACGGAAGCAAAAAAAGCGGAACCGCAAAAGTACGGGTGCTGGTTCCCGTAACGGGCGTCCATTATTCGCGCTCCGATATCCGCGTCGGGCAACGGTATTACGCGCACGTTACGGCCGCCCTGGAGCCTGCCGACGCAACCGATACCCGCATGAGCTGGACGGTCGCCGATCCCGGGATAGCCACTGTGGAGGGTGATACCAACACGGTCAAAGTGACGGGCGGCGAGGACTGGGGTCGCACGACAGTCACCGGGGTAACGGCGGACGGCGGATATACCGTATCTTTCTTCGTCAACGTCGGTTCGCTCTACCGCGCAGTCGGCATCCGCAATCTGGAAATCAGAAGCGGCCAGCCCTACATCGTGCTGCGCAATAATTCCGATATGAACATCACGCAGGTTCGCTTCACCCTGCGCGGGCTGGACGCGGCCCTGCAGCCCGTGCAGATGAGCACCACGGGCGATCTGTATACGCTTTTTGGCACCTACGATCTGCCGCTGTATTCCATGCAGCAAACGCAATACGACCGGTTCAATTTCTTTGCGCCAAGCCTTTTCCCCAACCTTGCCTACCTGCAACTGACGATTACCGGGTGGAGCACGGACACGGGGTATTACGATTCCAACGGCACGCTGCAGTATTCCTATGCCATCGAGGACGGCCGCCAGCCGCAGTCCGAGTACCCTGCCAATACCGATCCGGCCTTGTTCGCACCCGTATGAACGGCTTTGATCAGCAAACCCTGTGGAATACCATAGACCAGAGCCCGACGCAAGCGCCTTTGGCGGACCGCATGCGCCCGCGCACGCTGGAGGAATTCGTAGGGCAGGATGAGCTCGTGGGCGAAGGACGGCTGCTGCGCCGCGCCATTATGGCGGACAAGCTGCAATCCAGCATCTTCTGGGGGCCGCCGGGAAGCGGGAAAACGTCGCTGGCCCATATTATCGCCGGTATGACGGGCAGCGAATTTGTAAAGCTGAACGCCGTCACCAGCGGCGTTGCGGATGTGCGCAAGGTGCTCAAGGAAGCCGAGGAGCGGCGTATCCGCATGGGAAAAGCCACGTACCTGCTGCTGGACGAATGCCATCGCTGGTCCAAAGCGCAGAGCGATTCGATCCTGCCCGCCATCGAATCGGGTTTAATCCGTTTCATCGGTTCCACAACGGAAAACCCGATGGTCAGCATGACGCCCGCAATCGTCAGCCGCTGCCGCTTATTCGCGTTCAAGCCCCTGACAACGGACGATATCCTGGCTGCGCTTACGCGCGCGCTGCAGGACAAAGAGCGAGGCTACGGCCGTTACCAGGTGGCGTGCGGCGAAGGCGCGCTGCGCTATATCGCCCGCATGTCCAACGGAGACGTGCGTACGGCGCTTTCCGCGCTGGAGCTTGCGTTTCTCACCACAGCGGAAGACGCAGATGGTATAAAGCACATCGCGCTTTCCGTTGCGCAGGAGAGCGTGCAGAAGCCCGTTGTCAAGTTTGATGAATCCATGTACTACGACATGATCTCCGCGTTCATCAAAAGCATGCGCGGCAGCGACCCGGACGCGGCGCTTTTATGGTTTTCGCGGATGATTTACGCCGGGGTGGATCCGAAAATCATCGTACGCAGAATCATCGTGCACGCCAGTGAAGACGTAGGGCTTGCCGACCCCGTGGCGATGCTGCAGGCGCACGCGGCGTGCAACGCGCTGGAGACCGTCGGCATGCCGGAAGCCCGCATTCCTATCGCGCAGGCAATCCTTGCCATCTGCATGGCCGAGAAAAGCAACAGCGTGGTAACGGCGCTTGCACAGGCGCAGGCAGACGCGGAAAACGGCGATTATCCCGCGGTTCCGCCGCCGCTGCGCGATCAAAGCTACGTTGCGGCAAACGAGAAGAACAACGACTATCAATATCCGCACAATTTTCCCGAGCATTTCGTCCGGCAAACCTACATGCCCAAAGGGTATGAAAACCGCGTGTACTATCAGCCCAGCGATCAGGGAAGCGAAGCGAAGCTCAAGGCCCGTTTGGAACGCAGATTCGGCAGGGAGAAAAAGACATGAACCGACGGAAACCGACCAGACAAATCGACGTCAGCAAGGCATCGCTGTACGCGGTCATCGTCAACGTATCCGAAATCGTAGTGCTGATGGGTTTCGTCGGCTATACGGTCCTGATTGGCATAACCCCGCAAAACCGTGCGTTCATCCAATGGATCGCGGTTGTCGGCGGGCTGATGGCAAGCTGGGGCGCGTATCTGGATGTGCGTGAAGCGTTGATCGCGCGAAAACGGCAGCAGCAGATCATCGGCCTTGAATTGTCCAATACGCAGATGGACGAGCTTAATCACACCCTGCGCGCCCAGCGGCACGATTTCTTGAATCATCTGCAGGTTGTATACAGCCTGATGGAGATGAACGAGTATGCGGAGGCGACGGATTATCTGGATAAGGTGTACGGGGAGATCCGCTCCGTATCCACCTTCCTGTCCACGCGCTCGACGCCGGTAAACGCGTTGCTGAAAGTGAAGGCCGGCGCATGCGCGCAGGATAAGATCGACCTTATGATGGACATCAAAAGCCCGCTGGACGGAATCCCGATGCCCGCCTGGGAGTTGTGCCGGGTACTCGGCAATCTGATCGACAATGCGATCGACGCGGCCAAACACGCGGACTTGCCGAAGATCAAGCTATCCATCGCGGAGGATATCCGTTCCTACCTATTCACCAT
>CAYRPW010000022.1:0-10760 GCA_964426145.1 uncultured Oscillospiraceae bacterium | reverse complement strand
TTCACCATAGAAAACAACGGCGCTACGATTCCCCCGGACATGCTCGGTTCGGTGTTTGAGATCGGAGTCAGCACAAAGGGCGAAAACCGCGGCATGGGTCTATCCATCGTCAGAAGCACGCTGGAGCCTTACAACGGCACGGTCAGCTGCGAAAGCGGGGACGGAATCACCCGTTTCTTCGTATCGCTTCCCAAAACAGCGCAAAAGGATGAAGCATAGCATGGATCAAACCAAGAAACGGTTTTTGAAGAGCGTCGTCGGCTTCTCCATGACGTCCTGGATCGCGTTCGTGATCGGTTTTATCGCAACGCCGATCTCCACGCGCCTGTTTATCCCCGATGAGCTTGGCAAGATCAACATGTTCAACAATTACGCCGCTTTGTTCGGCGCGTTGTGTTATCTGGGGCTGGATCAGGCGTTCGTCCGCTTTTTTCTGGAACCTCCGGGAAAGGCGGACAGGAAATCCCTACTATCGTTCTGCCTGGCAACCTCGCTTGCGTTCAGCGTCGTATCGTCGCTTTTCCTGCTGCTGGGTTGGAGGTTCATCAGCGCGCAGGTGATGGTCACGCCGGATTTCGGCGTGTTCGTTTGCCTGTTCGTATTCAGCTTCTGTTCCGTTTTGTTCCGGTATCTGTCGCTTATATACCGCATGGAGCAAAACGCAAAGCTGTATACGCTGCAAGGCGTTCTTCAGATCGTGCTGACGAAGATCGCCTATCTGGCGGCGGGTTTCTCCTCCCCCCAGGCCAAACCGGCGATCCTATTGCTGACGGTGCTGATGGGGGTTTTCACCTTGGTGTTCACGTTCATCCAGCGCAAACGCTTCTCGTTTGCCTTCGCGGATAAAATCGACCGACCGTTCGTCCGCGAAGTGTCAAAGTATGCCGTCCCGCTGATTCCGGTCACACTGATCGCATGGATGAGCACGAACGTAAGCTCGGTGATGATTTTCAACATGCTGGACGTCGCCTCCGTAGGCGTGTTCACGGCGGCGCTTTCGATGGCCGCGACCGTTAACGTGATTCAAGCCGGTTTCAACACCTACTGGGCGCCCTATGTTTTTGAGAATTATCAAAAAGGCGAGACCGCGCGCTTCTTCACCGTGCACCGGCTGATGGCCTGCCTGCTGACGGGTTTCGGGCTTACGATCACGCTGCTGCAGGCCGTCGTTTTTCTGCTGCTGGGCCCGGCATACCGCGGTTCGGCCATGTTTTTCCCGTTCCTGTTTTTAGCGCCCGTTTGTTACTGCCTGGCCGAGACCACGGATATGGGGATCGGCATCCGGAAGAAAACCTATTGGGGCACGATCTTGTTCGCGGTTTCCGTAGCGCTCAACATCGCGTTGTGTTATGTGCTGATCCCGCCGCTGGGTGCGCTGGGCGCCGCGCTTGCCTCCGCCTGCGCCGCGGTCGTCACGCTTGTGCTGCGCACGGTGATCGGGCAGCATTATTTCAAGGCGATTGCGAATTACCGCTACCTGCTCTATACCGTCGGGCTGATTACGGCGGCTTCCGCCGCCAATTATCTGCTGCGCGGCGCCGCCGGGCCGAAATATGCGGTTCTGGCCGGGATTTACTTACTTGCGCTATTGCTGTTTCGCAAAGAGATCGCCCTTTTGTGGCGCACTGTACGCCAGCTCGTTGCCGAAGGCATGGGCAAATTCAGAATCGGAGGCCGCGCATGAACAAGCGAATCCTGCTGATTGCCGATCTGGACAACCTGTACGTAAAGCGTTATGCCGAGCACGTCTTACTTACTGACGGCTGGGAAATCGTCATCTTCCCGATATGGGGGCAAACGGGTAAATTCGACGGATGGTTTCGCGAGAACGGCGTGATCCTTTACCGCGACACGCACACGCTGCCCGGGATCCGCCATATTCCGCGGGTACGCGTATGGGCGCGCATCCGCGCCAACGCCGCGTCGCTTGCGGCACTGGGGCCGTTTGACGCCATACACAACCACTATTTATCTCCCCGTGATCTGGCGCTTGGGCAGGCGCTGAAGAAACGGTTTCCCAAAGCGGATTGGATTTGCAGCTTTTGGGGCAGCGATCTGCTGCGGGCAGCGCCCGGCCAGCTGCGCCGGATGGCGGCGCCGCTGAACCGCTGCGACCGGATCACCGTCATCACGGGATCGAATTTGAACGCGGTTCGCAGCGCTTTCGGCGACGCCTGCGTCAACAAGACGTCCGTCTGCGCGTTCGGCATCGATTTATTCGAGGATATGGACAATCTCCGAAAGACAACCGGCAAGGACGAATGCAAGGAGCACTTCGGGATGCCGCCGCAGCAACCGCTGATTTGCCTGGGTTATAATGCGTCCGCGCCGCACCGGCATCTGGACATGCTTAAGGCGCTGCAATCCCTGCCGGACGGCTTGCTTGGGCAGTGGTCGGTCGTATTGCAGATGACCTACGGCAACACGGACGCGCGCTATTTCGCCGCCGTGCGGGAAGCCGCCGCACAGCTGCCCTGCCGCACGCTGATACTGACAGAGTTCATGAACGGGACCGAAAGCGCATACCTGCGGCTGGCCGCCGACGCGTTTGTCCTGGCCATGCCGACCGATGCGTTCTCCTCCAGCCTGGTGGAGTATCTGTATGCCGGCGCGCACGTGCTGTGCGGAGAATGGCTTGCCTATCCGCAATTGGATGCTTGGGAAATCCCCTTGATCCGCTTCCCGTCTATTTCCGCCTTCCCGCCGCTGCTGGCCGAAGCACTGAGACAACCGCTGTCTCCGGCGGATGCGGCCAAACGGCAGGCCTTGAAAGACAAGTGCTCCTGGAACGCGTTGCTTGCCTGCTGGAAGTCGCTCTATCGGCCCCGTTAACCCGCCGAGCATTGACGAAGCGCTACGGGAGCCTTATAATAAGGTTTACGCTTACTTTGAATCATCCTGAATGGTTGCAAAGTGAAGGAGGAAAGTACATGAAGGTCATCTTGCTTTGTGATGTAAAAGGTCAGGGCAAAAAAGAGGATATCATCGCCGTTTCCGACGGTTATGCGCGCAACTATCTGTTCCCGCGCAAATGGGCGGTAGAAGCCAGCGATGCCTCCATCAAGGAAATCCAGCGCAGGCGCGCCGCCGAGGAGCAGCAGGAAAAAGACCGCAGGGCGCAAGCCGCCGCCCTTGCCTCCACGCTGGAGGGCAAGGTTGTGCGCATTGCCGCCAAGTGCGGGGAAACCGGCCACCTGTACGGCAGCGTAACCAACCAGGAGATCGCCGACGCGCTGAAACAACAATACGGCATCGAAACCGATAAACGGAAGATCGACTGCGGGCCCATCCGCCAGACCGGCGATTTTGAATTCTCCTTAAGCGTTTACGCAGGGATATCCGCCAAAATGAAGCTGACCGTTACCGATATTTCGAAAAAGTAATTTTCCGTATCCGCCGTTGAAAGGAGGCAGCCCGGATGGAACAGCAAGACTTAATGCGCATCACCCCGCCCAGCAGCGCGGATGCGGAACGTTCCGTGCTGGGCGCCGCCATGCAGGACGTCGGCGCGGCAACGCTTGCCGTGGAAACCCTGCAAGCGGATGACTTTTACCTGTCCGAACACCGGGAAATTTTCAGCGCGGTCAACGCTTTGTACGCAACCGGCGCATCGGTTGACGTGATGACGGTTTCCAACGAGCTTTCCAGGCGCGGAACGCTGGACGGCGTGGGCGGATCGGCTTACCTGTTATCCGCATGCCGTTACGTTCCGACTACCGCCAATACCGCCTCCTACATCCATATCGTGCGGGAGAAAAGCACGCTCCGCAAGCTGATCACGGCGTGCCGCAGCATTGAAGAAGCCTGTTATTCCCAGATGGACGATCTGGAAACGACGCTCAATAACGCGGAACGTTTGATCTTCGATATCGTCATGCGGCGCAGCGGTGCGGATACGCTCACGCCGCTCAGCGCCGTGCTGATGGAAACCTTCGATAAGCTGGAAAAGCTCAGCCGCCTGAAGGGCAGACTCAGCGGCGTGCCGACCGGGCTTTATGAACTGGATCGCAAGCTTACCTGCCTGCACGGCGGCGAGCTGATTATCGCGGGCGCCCGCCCCGGCATGGGGAAAACTGCGTTGGTGCTGGGTATTACGCTGTTTGCCGCCGAACGCGTCAACAGCCGCATTGCCTTGTTCACGATGGAAATGCCCAAGGAACAAATCGGCATGCGCATCCTGGCCAACGCGTCCAACATCAATATGCAGCGGCTTCGCAACGGCATGCTCAGCGACGACGAGTGGATCAAGGTCGGCGATTGCCTGAACCGCCTGAGCGTGTGCCGCATTTTTATCGACGATACGCCGGGCCTTTCCCCTTCCAAAATGCGCAGCCGCGTACGGCGGCTGATGATGGAACAGGGCGGGTTGGATCTAATCGTCGTCGACTATCTGGGGCTGATGTCTTCCGACAAGCGGCAGGAGAACAGACAGCAGGAGGTCAGCGATATCAGCCGCGGGCTGAAGGCCGTGGCGCTGGAGCTGAAAGTGCCGATCCTGGCCGCGGCACAGCTGGCCCGCGCGAATACCCAGCGCCATAACAAACGTCCGCAGCTCAGCGATCTGCGGGATTCCGGCAGCATCGAGCAGGACGCCGACGTTGTGCTTTTTATTCACCGCGAAAAGTATTACCAGGCCGACGATCCGGACGCCGACCAGCCCGCCGCCGACGACGGCGCGGCGGAAATCATCATCTCCAAACAGCGCAACGGCCCCGTTGGCACCGTAGAGGTGGAATGGCAGGACGAGTTTGCGCGTTTCATCAATCCCCCGGGGGTCAAGGTGCCATCCTATATCAACGAGAACGGAGACTGACATGCAGCAAAAAAGCATCCTGTCGCTTGGCAAGGAAATACGGTTCGAAGGGTATGTGCTGGTTCGCATGAGCGAGCAGCGCACCGGCAGCAACGGCGCGAAATACCTGGATTTAACCCTGGCAGACTGCACCGGCGAACTGAACGGCAAGGTATGGGACGGCAATGTGGATCCCCCGCCGGTCGGAAGCGTTGTCAAGGTACGGGGTATCACCCAGGAATACAACGGCCGCCTGCAGCTGCGCATTGAAAAGCTGCGCCCGATTGCCGAGGATGACAAGGTTGACATGAACCTCCTCACGCCCAGCGCCCCGGAAAGCCCGGAAACGATGCTGGCGGAGATCAGCGAGACGATTGACGCAATGGCAAGCAAGCCGTTGGTTTCCATCGTAAAAGCGCTTCTGGAGCGGTATGCCAAACAGCTGCCCTACTTTCCCGCCGCGCAGCGCATTCACCATGCGGAACGCAGCGGGCTGCTGCACCATACGCTGGGGATGCTGCGGCTCGCCAAGGCCGTGCTCCCCCTGTACCCGAAACTCAACGCGGATCTTCTGTTCGCAGGCGTGATCGTGCACGATCTGTGCAAAATGGAAGAGCTGGATAGCGACGAGCTTGGAGTCGTGCGGGATTATACGCCGGAAGGCCTTCTGCTCGGGCATATTTCCATCGGCGTATCGCGTATCGGCGAGGTGGCAAAGGACCTGGGCATCACCGGGGAACCCGTGCTGCTATTGCAGCATATGCTGCTGAGCCACCACGGCGAGGATATGTACGGAAGCCCGCGCAAACCCATGTTTCCCGAAGCCGAAGTGCTGCACTGGCTGGATATTCTGGACGCTCGCATGAACGAAATCGACACGGCTTTGGCCAAACTGCCGCCCGGCGCCTTTTCCGAGAAGGTATGGTCGTTGGAGCGTCGGCTGTATCAGCCGCAGTACGATCGTCTGGAGCCGGAAGAATAACCGGCTCCATCCGCACAGAGTACGGCGCGGAAACCGTCACAGTTGACGCAGTATCGGCAAAATGTTAAAATACATGGGAACAGACAATATCGCGGTGAATACGTGACCGCGCCACCCCATTCCAGCAAGCGGCGCTTGCCAATGGATCGGAGGAAATATTATGAAGCGCACCGTCCTCGTACTGCTGTGTCTTGCGGCTATCGCTTTGCTTTTGTCAGGCTGTCAGGGTCAACAGCAGAATGTTTACAGCGAGGTTACACAATATATCGGCCCCGCCGTCACCACGGCTCCCCCGACAAGCGAACCCACCGCGGAACCCTCCTCCCTGGAAACGGCTGCTCCGGCTGGGGATGCCGATTACACCGAGGAAGACATACTCAGCGAGGAAGCGGATTCACTGCAGGAGAATGCCGAGCTTGCCGATTTCGATGCCGGGCTTGCGGTGCAAACCAGCCTGTTCACCTCGGGAACGCAAACGGGCAATGCCGCAACCGCCTATCCGTATACGGGAACCACACCCATACCGCTGGACCCCGTAGACGCGCCTACCCCAACGCCGCAGGCTCCGCTAAACTTCACGTATATCGCTTATAGCCCCGCGTCGGTCGGCGTAACGTTCGAAGCACCAGCCGGCTGGGTAGCCAACGACACCTACAACGAAGTGTTTACACTGTCCGAGCCGGAAAGCCAGATCAAGAACGGCCAGCTTGGCATCATCAGCGTTTATGCGGTTCCCGTAACCGGTGATTACACCGAAGCGCAGCTTGTGCAGGAAATTAAACAGCGGCTCAATACCATCGGCGCGCTGAACTTTTCGCAATGGAACCCGAGCCTCACCGCAACGCGGTTTCTGATGGGCAGCGAGGGCGTTTACGCGAACTATTCCGGAACGCTGATAACGGGCGTCGAGGTTGGCGGCCGTATCCACGCGACGACGATCGACAGCGTGCTGTACTGTATCCAGATCACCTATCCGCTTTCCTTCAAGGATGATTTCATGAACGTCTTCGCAAAGTTGCGCGAGACCATCAAGCGGGTTAATTAGTTCTTCCCGGCCGAGTGGATCCATCCGTCTTCTGAAGACGCTTCTTCTTCATTTCCATATCATACGGTGCGATTGCGATTGCCAATCTCTGTTTTCGGTTTCTCCTGTTCCCCCTTTCCGCGGTACAAAAAAACTTCCTCTGTTTCCAGAGGAAGCGTTGAACTTGCGAGACGCTTGTTCTTAGTACTGGTTCTGGCGATTCCTGTCAAAGCAATCGCGGCAGTACACGGGGCGATCACCGCGGGGCTGGAACGGCACCTGGGTGGTTACGCCGCAACCGTCGCAAATGACTTCGTACATCTGCCGTTCGCCGCGGCTGGGGTTCTGGGTGTTACGGCGGGCAGAGCGGCAACCGGGGCAACGGCTGGGCTCGTTCTGGAAGCCTTTGTCAGCAAAGAACTGCTGCTCACTGGCTGAGAACACGAACTCCGCACCGCAATCCCGGCAAGTTAGGGTTTTGTCTACAAACATTCTGGTTTCCTCCAAATCGTTAATCTGTGTCCCTAGCTGTGCAGTGATTCCGGTGTGGATTTCCATACTTTCGCACAAATTGAACGAAGGAGGAAGAACCGATACCTCATACCTTGGCTGGGTCATCGTTATTATTATAGCACGGTTTTGCCTCTTTGTATAGCTAAATTCTAGAATTATCCAGTTCTTTTGCATTGATTTTACGGATGACCTTGATTCCATGCTTCCTATTGTTACATCTTGAAGTCCAATAAACAACCGTTGGATACTTTTCAAACCGTCTGCATTTCGATATATTTGAATCTGAACGCTTTATCAGAGTTTTTTGATAGGCGATTCGACTTTTATACATTGGGGATGAACGCGACATGGATTACCTAGACCTGGGGCGCCGGATTCGCAAGCAGCGCACACAGCGCGGGTGGACGCAAGAAGCGCTGGCTGAACGGGTGAACGTTTCGACTTCCTTTGTAGGGCACGTCGAGCGCGGTTCCCGAAAAGCCAGTTTGGAGACGCTTGTTGCCATGGCCAACGCACTGGATGTCAGCGTGGATTACTTGCTCTCCGGCAGTATCAACAACAGCGTGATCGGACCTATGCCTAAAGGCCTGAACGATCAGCAACGAACCGCACTCAAGGAGATCCTTACCACTATCCAGGACAACCTCACGGAATGGGAAAGAGATCAGTAACGGACTGCGGCGCACCAAACGGTGCGTCCTTTTTTTATGCCCGCCGCACGTTGCTCTCTTCTGTGATCCCCTATCCTCAATCCGGGTCAAACGCCCGGCAAACAGCACGGTATCCGTTCGCTGCCAAAGAATACCCAACGTGGAAATCCACCTCCCGAAACTTCCGGATCCTCGATTTCTCCATTGAAACCGTCACCGCGGAATGGTATAATATTCAGGAATAGAATCCGCTTTAACCGGCGGACGGGAGGGTTCATGAAGCGTAGGGATTACATCATCCTTGCGATCGTGCTGGTCGCAAGTCTTGCGCTGTTTTTGCTTCGGCCCCAAACCAAAAACGACGGTAACGCCGATTCTTATCTGCGCATCACTGTAGCGGGGCAAACAGAGCAGATCGTCGCGTTGAACGAAGAGCGGGATATCCGCATCGAGCAGGAGAACGGAGACTATAATATCATTCATATTTACCCGGGCGGGTTTCGTGTGATCGAAGCGAATTGCTATAATCAGGACTGCATTCATCAGGGCGATGTGACCACGGCCAATATCGCAAGCCGCCTTTTGATGAACGAGGTGATCTGCCTTCCGCATAAACTGGTTCTCTCCCTGATCTCAGCGGAGGAAGCCCAGCAGGAGAATGCACCATGAAGCAAACGCGAAAACTGGCATTCTCAGCCGTATTCGTATCCATCATGATGGTGCTTGGATATCTGGAAAGCCTGCTGCCAGTTTCCCCCGTTCCCGGTATCAAACTCGGCCTTGCCAACAGTGTGCTGATCGTATCTTTGTACTGGCTTGGCGTTCCGATCAGCTTTCAGATCATGGTGGTTAAAAACGTGCTGCTTGGTCTTTTTCTGGGAAACCCGATGCTCATTCCTTACAGCCTCGCAGGCGGTGTTTTGAGCCTGACATTGATGAGCATATTGTACAGGCGTACCGGTTTCAGCCCCGTAGGTGTGGGAATTGCAGGCGGCGTAGCACATAACATCGGCCAGGTAACGCTTGCAATGATTATCTTACATACGCCGTCGCTCGTATTTTATCTGGGTCTGCTGATGCCGGCAGGGGCGGCGATGGGCTTCATCACCGGCACGATCTCCAAAATACTCGCCAAACGCTTCCCTCCCACCCAACCCAACCGTTCCCGGATCACCATAGACACAAAGGAGTAACGACCGTGAAAAAACAAGCCTGGCTCATCCTGACCATCATCGCCTTGATCGCGGGTTTAGCGCTAGCCGCGACGAATATGATAACCAAAGGCCCGATCGAAGAACAGCGCGTGAAAGCGATTTTAACCGCGCGCGCCGCTGTTTTTCCCGCTGCCGACAGCTTTGTGGAACTTCCGCTGGATGCGGACTCCAGCTTTGACAGCATTGTGGAAGCCATGTCAGGAACCCAGCGTATCGGTTACGTGCTCCAACTCTCCGTAGCGGGTTATGCGGGCCCTATCGAGCTCATCGTGGGCATTGATACACAAGGCACGGTCACAGGCATTTCCGTAGGCGGTTCCAGTTTCGCGGAAACTGCCGGCCTTGGTACCAAGGTAAAGCTTCCCGCATTCACCGATCAGTTTATCGGTCTTTCCGAAATGCCGGTTTTGAACGGTAACGTGGATACGATCAGCGGAGCCACCGTAAGTTCGTCCGCCGTTATCAACGGTCTCATCCGTATCTATGCGCAGTGGCAAGAAACGGCCGAAGCGGAGCCATCCGCCGGTTCCGTGTCGCCGTAAATCACCGCGCCGTCCGATATGGACGGCCTTTTTCGTCCGCCCGCAGCGTTCGGCAGTCCTTGGCAGTATGAATACGATCGGTATTCGCGGTCTTTCAATAACGATCTGTCCGATTTTGATTGGGAGGTATGAGCCATGAAGAAATTCGCATGTATCCTCTGTACGCTGCTTGTGCTGTTGACCGTGATTTCCGTTCCTTCCGCGTTCGCCATGGATATGGATTATTCGGGCGATTGGGTATGCGTTTCCGTTGATCTGGGCGACGGTGTGCTGCTGACCGAATACGAGGGCCAGCCACTGCAGGAGATGATCTTCTTTACCTTGCAAACCGATGGCGTCGTGCTGCTCACCAGTATGGGCGAACAGCAGGAGGGCATCTGGCAGAAGACGGGTGCCGGCATTTCCATCATTGCGGATAACACGATCATACCGTTCTCCTACACGGATAATCAATTGGTCAACACCGATCAGGGCGTTACCATGGTATTTACCCGTGCGGAAAATGTGAAACAAACCGGCGGTTTCTCCGCTCTTGTCAACCTTGGCAAGAACACCGCTTCGGCCTTTGATTACACGGGCGAGTGGCATGCGGTGAGCTACGTGGCAATGGGGATTTCCAGCGATATCGCCGCTTTCTTTCCCGACGGCCTGCTGATCACCCTGGCGGACGACGGTACCGGCGTCGTACAGCTGACGCCCGATTATACCGAAGCGATCACCTGGGCTCAAACGGACGACGGGGTTTCCGTTGAGGGAAGCAATTTCCTGTACGATCCCCTGTGGGATCCGCAGGAACAAACCCTTGCGCTGTGCTATGCGTCCGATGTGATTCGAATCGTATTTGAGAAGACGCTCGCGGAGCCCGACCCGACGCCTGCTCTCACAGCCGCTTCCACGCCTGCCCCCACGCCTGCCCCGACGGATGCAGGCCTGCTTCCCCAGGCCTATTCCTGCGCTTATTTTGACGCCGCATTCCCCGACGGCTGGGAACAGGACGTGTACAACACCTACAACTGGGATACCTATTATTCGGTGCAGTATAA
>CAYRPW010000021.1:9295-14467 GCA_964426145.1 uncultured Oscillospiraceae bacterium | reverse complement strand
CCACCGCGGACGGCCGGGCATCCGGAATGCGCACCAGCAGCAGGTCGCCCGCTTTCACGGCCGCGCCCCCCTTGTGCGCCGGACTTCCGTTTACCTCGCAAAGCCCGGCTTCGATCCACCTGGCGGCCTGCGAGCGCGTCACCGCGCAGCCCTGCGCCACCAGCACGTCAAGCCTTGCGGCGCGGTCAGCCGTCAGCGATTTATTCATGCGCCTTCTCCTTGATCCGGGGCTGCCAGTCCCCCGGCCTGAAAAGCAGGCTGATGCCGATCAGCACCGCGCCCGCCGTGATGCCGATATCCGCCGGGTTGCAGATGAAATACGGAAGCCACGGGAAGTAAATCATATCCACCACGTAACCGAAAAGCACCCTGTCCAGAAAATTGCCGAAGAAACCGCCCGCAATCAACCCGGCGGCGGTGAGAATAAATCCGGACAGGCGGAACCTGCGCAGCGCCAGCACCCCGACGCCGACCGCGAGCAGCGGCAGCACGATGCCCGCAAACGCATTGCCCGATAAAAAGCCCAGCGCCATGCCCGTGTTGTGCGTAAACCGAAGCTCCAGCACCCCGGGAAGCACCACGATATGCTGCCCAAGCGCCATTCCCTGCTGCGCGAGAAGCTTGGCCGCGCGGTCCGCGGCGGCCGTCAGCGCGGCGAAAATCCAAAATACCGTCATGCTGCCTCCTTAAAGCGGATAGTAATGCATGGCGAAACCAACCAGCGCAAGGAGACGCGGAAGATTGTAAAATAGCATCCCCGCGGCGGCAAGCGCGTACAAAATCCACGAAAACCGTTCGATTTTCAAGGCCCGGCACAGGCTTTCGGTCAGGTATACAAGCAGCGCCGCGTACGCCCAGCCGAAGTACAGTGTATACAGGGTCAGCCCGTTTTCCGCCGTGCCCCAGCCCACCCCGCACAGGAGCACAAACGAAACGAACACCCATCCTGCAGAAACCTGCGCGAATTTCTGCCTGCGGTTGAGCACAAACCCTGAAAATGATAGTAACAGCAGCGTGATTCCGATGATGCTGATCCCCTGCGGCTCCGTCAGCTGCCATTTCACATAGCCGTCCGCCGCGGTGACCGCGCCTGCCTGCGGCGCCAGAAAGATCTGCCCGACGAAGGAGAGATACTGCATCAGCCTGTCCCCAAGCGTGATCTCCGCGCCGGAAAAGCGGCCGATGCTGCGCAGGGTTTCTGGCAGCCGCAGCAGCACGCCCGCGCCGCCCAGCGCCAGCAGGAGGACGAGCCCCAGCAGCGCGGAGCGGAGCAGATCGCGGAACACCTCGCGCGGCGTTTTCCCCTCGCGCTCCGGCAGCAGCAGCAGCGCCGCGCCGGGGATCATCGTGCCGGCAGCGCCCACAACGAAGAGCTGCTCCCGCCTGCCGTGCATCAGGATGCCGTACAGGCCCAGCGAAACGTAAAACAGGGCGACGGCGTATTGCTCCGCTATCACGGTGAACAAAATCGCCGCATGCGTGGTGAGCAGTACAAGCGGCAGCAATATCCGCGCGGCGCGGCTTACCCCGCGCACCAGTTTCGTCAGCAGCAGAAAGCTTACCGCGATCAGCGGCGCCTGCGCCGCGACCAGCATGCACGCCGCGGCGTTGGGGATGGGCAGGATGCGCCCCAGCAAATAGGCAAACCCCAGAAGCGGCGCGGCGAACAGCATGAACAGCGGGGAGCGGATATCGTTTTCCACGGCATTGAGGGAAAGATACGCGTTTTCATGCACGATGGCGCCGGAATCCGCCGTGTAGATCAGATCCCGCGTGACGAGGGGGTTTGCGAACGCGTCCGTCCGCGTATAGAGGAATATGATCCCCAAGACCAGCGCAAGCGATGCGGCCAGAACGGCGATGCCTTCTGCCTTGGTGAAATCCCCCGCAATCTCCCGCGCAGCCGCAAGGAAACGCGCATAGAACAGGCAGACCATGTGGTACGGAAACCAAAGCCCTGCCACGGCGAACAGCCACGCCGCGAGCTGCGACAGCAGCGCCATGTCCACACCCAGCGTCTGCTGCAGCGTTTGAAATACGGCGATGGACTGGAGCCATCCCGCAAAGCCCGCGATGGGCCAAAGGCAGATGCCCGCCGCCGTGAGCGCGCAAAAGACTTTCCATGCGGTGGGCAGGGGCTGGGGTTTGGCGAGCTCCGGCTTTTTCCAGGCGAAGAAGAGCACAAACGGAAGGGCGATCAAAACGTAAATAAAAGCGGACGACCGGTGGATATGCAGGCAAAAGAAAGCGACCGCGGACAACGAAAGCGCGATCCGTTTCATGCGCGCACGCTCCTTTGCTGAGTGTTGCCTTATTATACCATACTCCGCTGCCGGGCGGCGGTTGTTTTCCATCCCCCCGTATGGTAGGATGAGTGCGAAATAGAAACGGAGGCGCGGCATGATCAGACTGCATCAGATCAAACTGTCCCTGGCCGAAGCGGCGTACGAACCCTGGCCCCTGCGCGCGCTGGCGGCTTCGCGCCTGCAGGTGCCGGCGGCGGATATCCGATCGGCGCACATCGCCCGCCGCAGCGTGGACGCGCGCGATCAGAACGACGTACACTTTACCCTGTCGCTGGACGTCGTACTGAAAGACCCGAGCCTGGAACAAACGCTGATGCGGCGCTTTCGGCCCAATCAGGCCGTATGGATGGATACGCCCAAAGAATACGATATTTTTCACCTGCCGGCCACGCCTTATGACCCGAACCGGCCGCGGCCGGTGGTGATCGGCGCAGGCCCCGCTGGGCTTTTCTGCGCGCTGGGGCTTGCGGTGCGCGGGGCGAAGCCGATCCTCCTGGAACGCGGCAAGCGCGTGGACGAGCGCGTGCAGGACGTGGCAGCGCTTTGGAACGACGGCATTCTGAACCCGGAAAGCAACGTTCTATTCGGCGAAGGCGGCGCGGGCGCGTTTTCCGACGGCAAGCTGACCTGCGGTCTGAACGACCCGCTGATCCGCACGGTGCTTCACACGTTCACGGCCTGCGGCGCGCCAGAGGAAATCATCACAGACGCGCGCCCGCACATCGGCACCGATCTGCTGCGCGGCGTGCTCAAAGCCATGCGCGGCAAGCTGCTCTCGCTTGGCGCGGAGATCCGCTTTCAATGCAAGGCAACGGGCCTTTGCGTGGAAGACGGGCGGGTGACCGCCGTGGAAACCGCGGCGGAACGGTTTCCGACCGACGCGGTGTATTTGGCGGCGGGGCACAGCGCGCGCGACGTTTACGCATGGCTTGCCGCGGCGGGCGTGCCCATGGCAAGCAAACCCTTTGCCGTGGGGGTTCGCATTGAGCACCCGCAAACGCTGATCGACCGGGCGCAGTACGGAAGCTTTGCGGGGCATGCGGCGCTGCCGCCCGCCGATTACAAGTTAAGCGTGCAGACCCCCGATCAGCGCGGCGCTTACACCTTTTGCATGTGCCCGGGCGGCGAGGTGATCAATGCCTCCAGTGAAGAAGGCCGCCTGAACCTCAACGGCATGAGCCGCCACGCGCGCGACGGCGCAAACGCCAACTCCGCGCTGCTGGTGGGCGTGCAGCCTGCCGATTTCGGCGGCCCGCTGGAGGGCATCGAATTTCAGCGCGGCATGGAAGAGGCCGCCTACGCCGTGGGAGGGTTTCACGCGCCCTGCCAGCGTGTGGAAGATTTTCTGCAAAAACGACCGACCAAACACTTCGGCGCGGTTCAGCCCAGCTGCCGCCCCGGCGCCGTGCCCGCCGCCCTCGACGGCATCTTTCCGGCTTTCGTGACCGACGCCCTCCGCTACGCGCTGCCGCTGTTCGGCAGGCAATTGCACGGGTTTGACCTGCCCGACGCTTTGCTCAGCGCCCCGGAAACGCGCTCCTCCTCCCCCGTGCGCATCCTTAGGGACGAACGGCGGGAAAGCGCCGTGCGCGGCCTGTATCCCCTGGGCGAAGGGGCGGGGTACGCGGGCGGCATCATCTCCTCGGCGGTCGATGGTTTGAAAGCCGCTCTGGACGAAAGGACACCCGAATGATCAGAGCCGCGCTTTTCGATATGGACGGCCTGCTGTTTGATTCCGAACGGCTGTATTTGAAAGCCGTGCCCGCCATCGCCCGGGAATTGGGCTACGCGATGGACGACGCGTTTTTTATCCGGACACTGGGCATTTCCAACCGCGAATGCCGAAAGCTTTACGAGGAAACCTTCGGTGCGGACTTCCCCTTTGACAAGGCCGCCGAAATGCTGTTTTCCTTCATCCTCGATTACAACAAAAAGCAGACCATCCCGCTGAAAGAAGGCGCGATGGCCTGCCTGACCGCGCTTCACGGGCGCGGGATGCCGCTGGTGCTTGCCACCAGCTCGCCGCGGTTTGTGGTGGAAGGGCTGTTCGCCTCCCTGCCCGCGCTTGATGCCCTGCTGACCGGCAAGGTCTGCGGCGACGACGTGGCCGCGGGCAAACCCGGCCCCGAAATATACCTGAAAGCCGCTGCGCTGGCGGGGTTTGCGCCCGCGGAATGCATCGGGGTTGAGGATTCCTTAAGCGGCCTGCGCGCCATCCGCGCGGCGGGGGCAACGTCGGTGATGATCCCGGACCTCCTCCCCTATACCGACGCGCTTCGCCCGTATGCCGATTACGTGCTCCAAAGCCTTAACGAACTGGAAGGGCTGATCGACAGGATCAACGGTGGAAACGCAGAGTAAACAGCACACCGCCAAATCCATAGAAACTGAAATCCCGTCTGCGCGTTGATCGCAGACGGGATTTTTATACTCATCGGGTTCAGTCGTCCAGCAATTCCTTCGCCTGGATGCTGCGGATGTGCCACTGGTCGTTCTCCTTGACCAGGGTAGCCGTATACCGGGCGGTTTGCCAGCGCGGCGGGCTTTCGTAATTCTCTTCGCCGTAGAGGGCGATGGCCGTGTCCTCGTAATTGCGGTTGATGCGGCCGTCGATGCGCGGGATGCGCTCGATAAACTCCGCACGCGCCGTGGTATCCCACGGCCAGCACCACATCCACGTCAGCTGCAGCCGGTGGTCGATGCCGCGGACGGTATACAGCGCGTAGGGGCTTTTGCCGTCCATCGCCAGCAGCAGGTTTTCATCCCGCTGCAGATAGCTTTCCTGGAAATACTTCGTAAGCTCGTCCGCGTCCGCGTCCATCATGAAAGCTATCTGCAGCGGGATGAAAACCTGCTGCTGGCGATG
>CAYRPW010000021.1:0-9285 GCA_964426145.1 uncultured Oscillospiraceae bacterium | reverse complement strand
CTTCAGAATGACGGAGATGCTGGTGGTGTTCATGGCATAGTAAAAGGTAACCACCGCAAATCCCAGCAGCAGCAGCAGGATCATCAGGCGGCTGGCCAGATACCATACGAACCGGCGCAGTTTACTCATCCAGGAACAACCTTTCCAGGAGCGTGAATCCGTTTTCGATCAGGGGATAGCCAAGCGCCTCGCTTTCGCTGTACTTGCGGGGCGGCGCGGGCCTGCGGCTGTCGAAAATCGCATAGGGCACGGGGGCGGCGTCGTGCGTGCGGGTGGTTAACAGCGTGGGATGGTCGCACATCAGCAGCACGCGGTAATCCCCGCCGCGCTTGGAAAGCCCTTCCAGAAGCGGGCGCAATACCTTGTCGTTCACGTTTTGAATAGCCAGCATTTTTTTATCCAGATCGCCCGCGTGGGCCATTTCGTCCGGCGCTTCGATGTGCACGGCGGCAAAATCGTCCCCGCCGTCCAACGCCAAAAGCGCCGCGTCCACCTTGCCCTGATAGTTGGTATCCAGATCGCCGTTCGCGCCTTCGACGCGCGGGGTTTTCAGGCCGCCCAGCGTTGCGATGCCCCAAACCAGCGGCACGGCGCTGACCACGGAGCCGGTTTTCCCGTACTTTTCGGTGAAGTTATCAAGCCGCATGGCGGTAGCCGCTCCCCAGGGCCACAGGAGGTTGGCGGGAAGCTGCCCGCGCTCCCTGCGGGCGATGTTGACGGGATGACGGTCCAAAAGCGTGAAGCTGATTTCCATCAGCTCTTTCAGCGCATTCGCCATGGCGCTTGCGCCGGGGTCCGCGGCGGTCACGTGCGGCAGATAATCCCCTGCTTTGCGTTCCAGAATGTTATGCGGCTCAGTGAGCTTCAGTCGGGATACATCCGCGCCGCCCGCCTCCATCACGCCGATATGGCGGAAGGTGTCGGTCGGGTACACGAGCAGTTTATAAGTCTGCATCGCCACCGCAAACGGGGAGCCGGGTTCCAGCAGCGCCCGCATCAGCGCCCGGGCCTCTTCGCCGTGGATGCCGCCGCCGTTGTGGCTTAACATCGTCCGTTCGCCGCCGTCCTGCGCGACGGCGCACAGGTTCAGGCGGAAGCTGACGCCGCCCTGCGGCACGGTGATGCCCATGCCCGCGGCTTCCAGCGCGCTGCGGCCCGTGTAAGCCGCCCTGGGATCGTTGCCGAATATGGAGAGGATGGCCGTATCGCTGCCCGGCGCAAGCCCGACGGGAACCGTGCGCACGCGGCCGTATTCGCAGCCCGCGGCGCGGTCGAACGCATCCAGTTTCAAAGCTTCCAGCGGTGTTTTCCCTTCCAGCTGGGAAAGCGGTGCGTCCGCCATCCCGTCCCCGATCACCAAAGCGTATTTCATGCTGCCGCTCCCTCAGGTTACTCGGCTTCCAGTATAGCGCGGATCGGGCATCTTTTCAATAAGCGGGCGATTGGCGTATTTTCAAGTTTTCGTGTATACTATGCGCGTACGAAGGAGCATAAAGGAGCGCATGCGATGAAGCGCATTGTGTTGACGGGCGGGGGTTCCGCGGGGCACGTATCCCCGCATTTAAGCCTGATTCCCCGCCTGACGGACGCAGGATACGAGATCCACTACATCGGCAGAGACCAGGGAATCGAGGCCGATATCATCCGCGCAATCGGCGGCGTGACCTACCACGCAATCAATTCCGGCAAGCTGCGGCGCTATTTCAGCGTTGCCAATTTTACAGATGTGTTCCGCGTGCTGCAAGGCGTAAGCCAGGCCATGGGGCTGATGCGCAGGCTGAAACCGGACGTCTGTTTTTCCAAGGGCGGGTTCGTGAGCATTCCCGTGGTAATCGCCGCGCACTTTGCAAACGTGCCCACCGTATGCCACGAAAGCGACCTGACCCCGGGCCTTGCCAACCGCATCAGCGCGCGCTTTGCCGACGCGGTTGCCACCACCTTCCCCGAATGCGCGGACAGCCTGGGCGAAAAAGGCGTGATGACGGGCACGCCGCTGCGCGACGAGCTGTTTCAAGGCGACCGCGGGCGCGGGCTGCAGATGGCTGGCTTCAGCGGCGCAAAACCCTTGCTATTAGTAACCGGCGGCAGCCAGGGCGCGCGCGCGATTAACAGCTGCCTGCGCGAATGCCTGCCGCGGCTTTTGCCGCGCATGGACGTGCTGCATCTGTGCGGCGCGGGCAACGTGGACGAAAGCCTGCGAAACCTTGCCGGGTACGCGCAGTTTGAATTTCTGACCGAAACCATGCCCGACGCGCTGGCCGCGGCGGATTTCGTGCTCAGCCGCGCGGGCTCCAACACCCTGAGCGAGCTTTTGGCGCTGCGAAAGCCGATGCTGCTTGTGCCCTATCCCCTGTCCGCAAGCAGGGGCGACCAGATTAAGAATGCCGAAAGCTTTGTAAAGCAGGGCTTCGCGCACATCCTGCCGCAGGAAGCCATGGTGGCGGATACGCTGGTCCGCGCGCTGGAAGAACTGGTAAACGCCGGGGAGCGGCTGGTTTCCGCCATGGAGGCGTGCCCCGTTGACAACGGAACCGAAGCGGTTCTCCGCTTGATTGAAGACGTGCAGACGAGGAGACAATAAGATGGCCAGAATGTTTGGAACCGACGGCGTGCGCGGCATCGCCAACCTGGACCTGACCTGCGAAACGGCCTACAAGCTGGGGCAAGCCAGCGCTATGGTGCTCGCAAGCGACGTGCACCGGCCGACCATTTTGGTGGGGCGGGATACCCGGCTCAGCGGCGAAATGCTGGAAAGCGCGATGGTGGCGGGTATTTGCAGCGTTGGCGCAAGCGCCGTGCTGGTGGGCGTGATGCCCACGCCGGCTATCGCCTACCTGACCTGTTATTACGAGGCCGACGCGGGCTGCGTGATTTCCGCAAGCCATAACACGGTGGAATACAACGGCATCAAGTATTTCGACAAGCTGGGCCACAAGCTGCCCGACGCGCTGGAAGACGAGATCGAGCAGATTGTGCGCGGCGGGCTGCCCGCAGGGTATGAGCCGCCCGTCGGCACGCTGATCGGCCGCCCGGTGCGCCAGTTCAACGCCGCGCGGCGCTACATCGAATATATCCAAAACTCCATGGACGTGCGGCTGGACGGGCTGCACGTGGTGCTGGACTGCGCCAACGGCGCCGCGTACGAGGTTGCCCCGGCGGTGTTTGAGGAACTCGGCGCCAAAGTAAGCCTTTACTACCACGAGCCCGACGGCACCAACATCAACGACAACTGCGGCTCCACGCATCCGCAGCGGCTGTGCGAGCTGGTGAAGGAGCACGGCGCGGACGTAGGTTTCGCCTTCGACGGAGACGCCGACCGCGTGATCGCATCCGACGAGCGCGGCAAGATGGTGGACGGCGACCAGATGATGGCGCTGCTCGCCGTTTACCTGAAGAAAAAAGGCAAGCTTCCCACCAACACGCTGGTCGCCACCGTGATGAGCAACATGGGGCTGGATGTCGCGATGCGAAACCAGGGGATCAACCTGGTGAAAACCAAGGTCGGCGACCGGTATGTGCTGGAGAAAATGCTGGAGGAAAACCATGTGCTTGGCGGGGAGCAATCCGGCCATGTGATCATGCGCTCGTTCAGCACCACGGGCGACGGCGTGTTAACCGCGCTGCAGGTGCTGGGCGCCATGGTGCACGCGAAAACCACCTTAAGCTCCCTGGCGGGCGTGATGCAGGTGATGCCGCAGAGCCTGTTTGCCGCGCACGTGGACGACCAGAAGAAGTACGCGTTTGCAGAAAACCCGCACGTGCGGAAAATGATGGGCGAACTGGAACAGAAATACCAGGGAATCGGCCGGCTGCTGATCCGCGCAAGCGGCACCGAACCGCTGGTGCGCGTGATGATTGAAGGCCCCGACCAGCGGGAGATTGAAAACGACGTGTTCCGCATGGCCAAGCTGATTGAAAAGGAACTGGCATAATGAACATCCGCAACAGGCGCATCCTGGCGGCGGCGCTGGCCCTGCTGCTGCTGCCCGCCACGGCGCTGGCGCTGACGGGGCAGAGCATATCCGCCTACCAGACGTACTATAAAGAAAACGTCACGTATTTAAACGATATCGCGGGGCGGCATATGCTGCCCAAGGATTTGAGCGTGCTGGAGCTGGACGAAGGCGGCCGCACGCAGTACGCCTATACCGACAGCATCCTGCAGGTGACCCTGACGGCCGACGAGGCGGGGATCATCGAAACGTGCGAAATCCGCCTGTTATACCCCGAGGGCGCCGTGGAAGGCAACAGCCTGTACATGGATTACGTGGCGGCCAGCTATCAGAGCATCGCCTTCCTCATGGCGATGCACGTTTCCGCGGAAGCCAGCGGCCGGTTTTTGCTGGCGGACGAGATCAAAACCGAGATGGCAAAAAACAACGGCGCGTATGACCGCCAGCTCGGCTCGTATTCCATTTCCTGCGTGAAGGTGGTCGGGCAGGGCGCCGTGTTCACGTTTACCAACAACGGCCTGGCCCCCGCGCAAACCCAGGCGCCCGCGGACGGGGAAGAACCGCCGGCCGTGACCGAAGGGGACGAAGGCGCAAACGTCGGGTAATCAATCAGACAGCAATTGCATCAGCGCATCCGGCAGGGGGCTTTCCAGCTGGATGCGCTTTCCGTTGAGCAATTCCAGTTCCAAAAGCGCGCTGTGCAGGGCAAAGCGGAAGGGAAGCAGCGGGTGCTCCGTACCGTAGAGGAAATCGCCCGCCACAGGGCAGCCTATGGAGGCCAGGTGCACGCGGATCTGGTGCGTGCGGCCCGTGTGCAGCCGGAGCCGAAGCAGGCTGTAACCGCCGAATATGCCCTCCACGCGGTAGTCCGTGCGCGCGGCCCTGCCCGCCGGGCAAACGATGCGGCGGATGGTGGCGCCGTCCGCCTTGGCGATGGGCGCGTCGATCACACCCTCCGGCGCGGGGGGCAGCCCGCTGCACACCGCCAGGTATTCGCGGATAAACGTGCCGCCGTGCAGCCGCTTTTGCAGGTATTGCTGGGCGTGCGCGTGTTTGGCGACCACCATCAGGCCGCTGGTGCCCTTGTCCAGCCTGTTCACGGGGCGGTACACGAAGCCCTCCGGCGCGCCCAGATACGCGCACACGGCGTTTTCCAGCGTGGGCCCGGGCTGCCTTGCCGAGCCGATGGACGCAAGCGGCGCGGGTTTGTCGATCACCAGAATATCGTCGTCCTCGTAGGAAACGGTCAGCGCGATGGCGGCGGGCGCAACCGCCCCGGACGCGGTTTGCGGGATGCGGATCACGAACACATCCCCCGCGCGCACCCTGCGGTCGGCATGCACGCGCACGCCGTTTTGCAGGATTTCGCCCTGAAACTTGGCGCGTTTGAACTGCGCGGACGACATGCAAAGCCGTTTCAGCGCGATGAACCGGACCGTTTTGCCATCGTCCTGCGCCGTGATGAGAATGGAAAGTTCACGCATCGCGGACCTCCTTTGGTACAGGCGGAGTATACCATGCGAAATTCGCGTATACAAGGCGCCGCAGGCCAGATCGGTTGTTGACAGATCGGGGTTCGTATGGTAATATTTTTTCTCGGCAACACCTGTTGCCAAACGCCGGGAAGTGGCGGCGGAACTTGCGCCTGTAGCTCAGTTGGATAGAGCAACGGCCTTCTAAGCCGTGGGTCGGGGGTTCGAATCCCTTCAGGCGTGCCATTGTGGTGGGTATGGTTCAGTTGGTTAGAACGCCAGATTGTGGATCTGGAAGTCGTGGGTTCAAGTCCCACTACCCACCCCATTTTTTATTGGGGTATCGCCAAGCGGTAAGGCACGGGACTTTGACTCCCGCATCGTAGGTTCAAATCCTGCTACCCCAGCCAGATCGTCGTAGCGGACTGCGCTCCGTTCGCGGTGACTTTTTTATTTCATAAAGAAGTCACCTCTCACAACGCTTCGTCGCTACTCCTCTTCGCATCAAAGCAGGCTTTGATGCGTTTTTTACGGGGGAGAACGCGGTACGGGAACGGGGTACGGAGACGGGGAACGGGGTTTGGCTGGGCGGATTGCGGTATATTCGGGGCGGCTTGCAGGAAAGCCGCCCTGTTTTTTGTCGCGGCAAGCGTGTACGCTTCGGTGTCCATGAGGTCCGCGGCGCAGTCGTCATTTTCTGTGAAAACCGTTGATTCCGATGGGCCGGATGCCGCGCGCACGGCACCGGTGAAAGATTTATCAATCCTTGAAAGTTCATTCATAGCTTGTTCATATTCCGATTGCCGTATGGTCATAACTGCGTGCTAATTTAGGGATAGTTTAGCCACACAGAAAACGGAACCGCTGTACGGCAAGGTTCCGCGCGCACCCGGGCGCGCCGGTGCGCCGGTGGCAAGCAGTGAATAGGAGGAGGGCCGGGAATGATCGAAGTACAGCATCTTACCAAAAACTACGGCCGTCATACCGCGGTCAGCGATCTGTCCTTCACGGTGGAAAAAGGGCAGATCTACGGTTTTCTGGGGCCCAACGGCGCCGGAAAAACCACGACCATGAGCATCATGACGGGGTGCCTAGCCGCAACGTCGGGGCAGGTGAAGATCGACGGGCACGATATCTTCGAGGAGGCCATGGAAGCCAAACGGCGGATCGGCTATCTGCCGGAACAGCCGCCCCTGTATCTGGACCGCACGCCCAGGGAGTACCTCACCTTCGTAGGCCGCGCAAAGGGCGTGCCGGCCGGGGAGCTGAACGCGCAGATCCAGCGCATCATGGGCGTTACGCAGATTGAGGATGTGAAAGACCGGCTGATCCGCAACCTCTCCAAGGGATACCGCCAGCGGGTCGGCATCGCCCAGGCGCTGATGGGCAGCCCCGAGGTGATTATTCTGGACGAGCCGACCGTGGGCCTGGACCCGCGCCAGATTATCGAGATCCGCGAGCTGATTGCCCAGCTTGGCAAAGACCATACCGTGATCCTGTCCAGCCACATCCTGTCCGAAGTGCAGGCTATCTGCCAGACCATCCTGATCATTGCCAAGGGCAAGCTCGTGGCCTGCGATACGCCGGAAAACCTGGAGCGGCTGTTTGCGGGGGCTGCGTCGGTGCTGCTCACGGCCGACGCCACGAAGGATGAAACGCTTTCCATCCTGCGAAAAGCGGGCGTAAGCGCCGCGGTGGAAACCCTGGCCGCCAAGGCGGGCAGCACGACGGTGAAAATTGAGGCGGCCGAGCCGGAAACGGTATGCCGCAGCCTGTTCCACGCGTTCGCACAGGAGAAGAAGGCCATCACGCAGCTCACCACGGCGAAGGCCAGCCTGGAAGACATCTTCATCGAGCTGACCGAAACCAGGCAGCCGCAGACGCCGGAGAATAAGGCGGATAAGGAGGAGATTTCCGCATGAAAGCCATCTTTCGCCACGAACTGCGCTCCAACTTCGAAAGCGTAACGGGGTATGTGTTCGGCGCGTTCATCCTGCTGTTCGCGGGCATTTACTGCATGGTGATCAACCTGAAGGTCGGGTACGCGAACTTCGAATACGTGCTGAGCTCCATGAGCTTCATCTACATCATCGGCATTCCCATCCTCACCATGCGCACCATCGCCGAGGAGCGCAAGCAGACCACCGACAAGCTTTTGTACTCACTGCCGCTGACCATGACGCAGGTGGTGATGGGCAAGTACCTGGTGCTGCTGGTGCAGCTTCTGATCCCGACCGCGATCCTGGCCGTATACCCGCTGATCCTGTCCTCGTTTGGCAGCGTGTATCTGCCGGGCGCGTACGGCACGCTGATCGCGTTTTATATGCTGGGCGCGGCGCTTGCGGCCGTGGGCATGTTCATTTCCTCGCTGATGGAAAACCAGGCGAGCGCGGCGGGGCTTTGCTTTGCGGTGCTGCTGCTCAACTACTTCCTCTACAGCCTCGCAGGGTATGCCTCCACCACCGCGTTAGCCTCCCTTTTGGCATTCGCGGTGCTGTTCGTCGCGCTGGCCGTGGTTGTGCGGCTGCTGACGAAGAACACCTTCGCGGCTATCATGAGCGCGCTGATCCCGGGCATCGGGCTGGCACTTGCCTACGGCCTGATGGGAAGCTCGTTTCAAGGCGCGTTTCCCGCGGTGATGCAGCAGCTATCCCTGTTTGACCGCTTTTATACGTTCTCAGACGGAGTGTTCGACATCCGGGCGCTGATTTATTACGCGTCCGTCATCCTCGTGTTCCTGTTCCTGAGCGTGCAATCACTGGAGAAGCGGAGGTGGAACGGATGAAGAAGCTCCAAAAACTGAGCGTGAAACAGGCCGCCCGGAAAGGCGTAGCCGGGCTGAAAACGACCGCCGTGCGCATCGGCGGGTATAGCATCGCCGCGGTGCTGATCGTGATCGCCATCGCGGTTGCCGTGAACTATTTCGCGGCGGCGCTGCCTGCCGGGGTAACCCAGCTGGACATGACCCAAAACCAGCTGTTTTCCCTTTCGGAGCAGACGAAGCAGCTGGTGGGCAGCCTGGAAAAGGACGTGACCGTATACTGGGTGGTCCGCAGCAACTATGAGGATACGACGCTTGGAAAACTGCTTGATCTGTACGACGGCTTAAGCGGGCACCTCACCGTGGAAAAGAAAGACCCGGACGTCAATCCCACGTTCGTCAAGCAATATGCCGACACCGCCGAGGACAACAGCCTGATCGTCGTCTGCGGCGACCGCAGCACCGTAATTGCCGCGGATGAGGTTTACGAGTACGATTACAGCCATTATTATTACGACTACACCTACGACACCAGCTTCGCGGGCGAAAGCGCGCTGACCAGCGCGGTATCCTATGTAACCAGCGACGACCTGCCCAAAGCCTATCTGCTGGAAGGGCACGGGGAGGCGGAACTTGCCGACGCGTTTGCCACGGCCGTGGAGAAGGAAAACATCACCACCGAGCCGCTCTCCCTGCTGGCGCTGGAAGCCGTGCCCGACGATGCCGACTGCGTGATCATCAACACGCCCACGAGCGACATTTCTGCCGATGAGAAGGACAGGCTGCTGACCTACCTGCAGGGCGGCGGCACGCTGCTGCTGGTAACCGCCCCGCCCCAGGACGCGGACATGACCAACCTGTACGCGCTGATGGCCGAATACGGCGCGGCGGCGGCGGACGGCATCGTGCTGGAAGCGGACTCCAACCATTACGCATGGGGCGCGCCGCATTACCTGCTGCCGACCCTGGAAACCCACGAGATTACCGATCCGCTGATCCAGGGCAACTACTACGTGCTGCTGCCTGTCGCGCAGGGCCTGACCGTTTCCGATACCCTGGCCGACGGGCTGACCGTAACCAAGCTCCTCACCACGTCCGA
>CAYRPW010000020.1:13353-14632 GCA_964426145.1 uncultured Oscillospiraceae bacterium | reverse complement strand
GTTGATCCTTTTCCTCTCGTCCTCACGCTGAAAACCCCGCAGGGCAGCCATGCGCGATGATCCTTATTCATGAAGAAAACCGCGAGGGAGCGTGTCCGCATCACGGTTTTCCATCAGCCGCAGCCAAACGCGCCAGGCGGCTTCCCTGGAAGCCGCCGGAGATTTACATAAAGAATTTCGCCAGCAGCTTGGAGCCGATCCACGCCCCCGCCAGAAGAAACACGGCGAACACCCAGCCCGACAGGGACAGGGAGGCGATGCCGGAGAACAGCGCGCCGATGTTGCAGCCGCCGGCCAGCCTTGCGCCGTACCCCATCAGCAGGCCGCCCAGGATCGCCGCGACCACTTGCTTTAAGAACTTGAACTGGGACGCAAGCAGCGTTGCGACCAGCGCCCCCAGGATGATGCCGATGTTGAGCATCGTGCCGGTGTGCGAAAGGATACCCGCCTTCAGCGTGGCCTGTGCTCCGGAAGAGGAGAAATAGAACCATTTCTCCACGCTGCCGCCAAGCGCCTGGTACAGCCACGCGCCCCAGTTGGCAAACGTGCCCGATACGCCCCAGGGGTTGCCGGAATAGGCAAACAGGGCGATCTGCATGATGGAGAGAAGCACCGCGCCGGTGATATACGTAAATGGATTTTTAAACACCATTTGATAGTATCTGTTCTTGCTGATGTTCTCCCAAACCTTTTTCAATGGTCAACACCCTTTCTGCCCCGGAGGTAACAAACCGCCGCCTTGCAGGGCTGCGCGGCGAGGCGACTGCCGCCCTTATACTTTCTCGATCACGACGTCCCACTCGCCGTCGTCCACTTCTTCCACTTCCACGTTATAGCCCTGGGTGCGCGCCCACTCGGGAACGTTCTTCATCGCGCAGCTGTGGTCGATGTGCACGATCAGCACGTCGCCTGCCTTCAGATCCTTCATTTTCTTTTCGGTCTTCATTAAAGGTACGGGGCAGGCTTCGCCCATGCAATCCAGTTCATATTCCGCCATGTTCGTGTCCTCCTATACGGTTGTATTTGGAAGCGTTATGCCAAAGGCATAATCTTACTCCGTGTCTTTGATCCCCATTTTCTTGCGTTCCCACAGGTCTGCGGCCACGTACAGGCAGCCGATGATCAAAAGCTGAATCACCACGGCGCCCAGCCAGCCGAAGATATCCGGCAGGAACACGCGGGGCGAGTCAGCGATGACGTTAAGGTTCCACCAGCCCATGTCCTTGGCGCCCCACAGCGAGCCGATGACGAAGAACAAAAGCGCCAGCACCTGCATATG
>CAYRPW010000020.1:0-13343 GCA_964426145.1 uncultured Oscillospiraceae bacterium | reverse complement strand
GGTCAGCGCGGCCGCGGCGTCGGTCGAGCCGATGCGTCCCAGCGCGCCGGCGGCTCCATGGCGAGCAGCGACAGCATCTGCATGAGGAAGCCCTCGCCCACGCGCATGAGCGTGCCCGAGGCGCAGCCGCCCGCGATGACCATGCCGATGCCAAACAGGATGCCGCCCAGGACAGTCGCCAGGCTTACGGGCTGCACGTAACTCATGCCGGGGATGGTCTGCCCGGACGCGAACGCGCTGTACTTGATGGCCGTAAACCCGATGGTCGTCAGCGCGAACGCGATCAGCACCGCCTTGGTGACCGACGTACTGCCCGTGATGCAGGGGTCGCGCATCGAGGCGGTGAAGCAGAAGCGGGATTTTTGCAGGATGAACCCGAAACACCCGCCAAACAGCAGAAACATTCCCACGTCCGGCGATATGAATATGGCAAGCAAAAGTCCGCCGATGATCGACAGCAGCAGCACGATCAGCGCGATGGGCAGCTGATTTCTTCTTTTCTTTTTCGCCGCCGTTCTGGGAATGGTTTTCCGTACCGGCGCACTTGCGGTTTCCGCCATTCCGGCACCTCCTCCTGATGGCCGGCTGCTGGAAGCGTTCGCCGGCGTCATTCTTCCTGATTATAGCATGGGGGGTTTCGGATTAAGCATCGAACTTCGTTGTGTAGTATTAGACAATTTTATCACAATCCAATATAATGAACATTGATAGCAAATCCGGCGGGTGGTATAATAAATATTGATACACCATGTCGAATGCTGATTTTTGCGGCATCAACGGATCCCGGAGAGGAGCCATGCCTATGCAGCTGGAGCATCTGAGCCTGTTTTTGAAAATCGCGGAGGAGAAGAGCATTTCCAAAGTCGCCGGGGCTTCGCACATATCGCAGCCCGCGCTGAGCCTGCAAATGCAGAAAATCGAGGAATCGTTGGGCTGTAAGCTGTTTGAGCGCAGCAACCGGGGCATACAGCTGACCGACGCGGGGCTGATGACGCAGCGCTACGCCTCCCAGTTGATTTTTACCTACAATCAATTTCTCGAAGAGCTCAACAACCTGCGCAACCACAGCGAAACCTGCCGCGTGGTGGCCACGCAGGTTGCGGCCAATTACGCCATTCCCTGCGCGCTGGTCAAGGCGAAGGAACGGTTCCCGGGCTATACGTTTACGTTGGCCTCCATGCCCTCGCGCGACGTGATCCGCCACGTGCAGGAGAGTTTGGCGGATATCGGCTTTATTGTGGGTTCCGTTTCGGAACCCGGGCTGTACTGCCATAACGTGTTTTCCGACCAGATCGTGCTCGTGGCGGCAGCGGATTACAGCGTGCGCAGAAGCCTTTCCATGGAAGCGCTCAAAGGCCATCCGCTGGTGCTTTTGGACGAGAGCTACTCCTCCTACCGCATGATCGCCGAGCAGTTCACGGGCATGGGCTATTCCATGGAGGATTTCAACGTTTCCTACCATCTGGATTCCACCGAGGCCGTAAAATCCATGGTGGTGGGGAAAAACGGCCTTTCGTTCCTGCCGTATATGGCCGTGAAGAAGGAAATCTACCTTCAGCAGCTCAAAATCGTGGATACGGAAGACTTCTGCCTGCGCTACGACGTTTCGGTCGTCTACAAGCAAAAAGCGGAGAACAATAATTATCAGATGACGACGATCAAGAAGTATTTCGAAAACATGGTGCCCACCACCATCTGCTAAGGCGTTTGCGTGCGCGGGGTTTCGGCATGCAGGGTTATTTCCCAGATGCCGGGAATGGGCTCTTCCACCCGGGCCTCAATCTTCTGCGCCCGGCAATAGGACAAAATGGATTCGCACGTGCAGCTGTGGTCGGTGATCAGCAGCACGCACTCGCCGCGGTCCAGGATGTCCCGGCACTGCATCAGCTTCATCATCGGCAGCGGGCACATGTCTCCAAGGCACTCCAAACGGTGCATGCTAACCCCTCCCTGCTGTGTTCAGGAGGATTGTAGCATAAGCGGCAGGCGGGGGCAAGGCGCATAGCCGACGACGGGTAACGGAGGAGTAACGGTTTGGGCAAACTCATGCTGCTGGGCGGTTCGCAGTGCCAGTGGAACGCCGCCAAAGAAGCCAAGGCCATGGGGCATACGGTCATCCTTGCGGATTACCTGGAACATCCGCCCGCGGAAGCGCTGTGCGACGCGCACGAGCGCGTCAGCACGTTCGACTCCGCGGCCTGCATCCGGGCCGCGAAGAAGCATCGCGTCGACGGCGTTTTCACCGCGGGGTCGGATCAGCCGGTGTTGACCGCGGCGCTGGTGGCGGAGGCGCTTTCCCTGCCCTCGCCCATCTCCGTGGAAACGGCGTACCGGGCGACGAACAAACGCGCTATGAAGGAAGCGTTTCAACGCTTGGGCATTCCCAACGCGCCGCATGCGTTTCTGCGGCGTGGCTCCGCGGCGGAGGCCATCCGGGGGCTGGAAACCCCGCTGGTACTTAAACCGCTAGATTCACAGGGGCAGCGCGGGGTGTTCAAGGTGCGTTCGGCACAGGAGGCGGCAGCGCGGCTGCCGGAGACGCTTTCCTTTTCCCGTGCGGACGAAGCGCTTGCGGAAAGCTTTTACCCGTCCGACGAGGTGACGCTTTCGGCTTTCATGCTGGATGGCCGCCTGTACCCCCTCACGCTGACCGACCGCCAGCGCATCGACGATCCAGTGCACATCGGCATCTGCGCCGCGCACCGCTTTCCCAGTGTCCATCGGCACCGCGCGCAGGAGATCACGGGCATCGCGCAAGCCGTCGCGCGCGCGCTCGGCGTTACGCAGGGGCCGCTGTATATCCAGTTTCTCATCGGCGGCCGGGGCGTGATCGTAAACGAAGCGTCCGCCCGAATCGGCGGCGCGTTTGAGGACGTGTTCATCCCATGGCTGACGGGGTTTACCATACTCAACGCCGTCATTTCCCTGGCCATGGGAGAGGCGGTGCCGCCCGAAGCGCTCGCGGGGCGGGGCCGCGCCGGGGAAGGCGTGCAGGTTTCGGTGCAGCTGCCGTTTTGCAGGCCCGGCGCCGTTGCCTCCGTAACCCCGGTTGAAGCGATCCTTGCCCTTCCCGGCGTGCTCGCGGCAGGCTATAATATCGGCGCGGGCGGCACCATTCCGGCACTGCAAAACGCCACCGCGCGCTTCGGCCACTGCGTGCTTGCCACGGAAACCGGAGATATGGACGCAAAGCTCCGCCTGTATTACGAAACCCTCCGGGTGCTGGACGCAGGCGGCAGCAACTTGATCATCCCCCGAACGTTTGACGGAAAGGAAGCGCAGCTGTGAGGAAAAAGATCGTGCTGCTTTTCTTGCTGATCACCGGGCTTGCGCTGTTTTCCGGCTGCGGCGAAAAAGAGAAACAAACCTTCACGATTGCCGAGCAGTTCGGCATTGCCTACGCGCCGCTGCAGATTATGAAGGAAGATGGGCTGCTGGAGAAGGCTCTGCCGGACGTGGAGATCCGCTGGGTGCAGCTGGGCGGCCCGACCGCCATCCGCGAGGGGATGCTCGCGGGCGATATCGACGTCGGGTTCATGGGCATCGGGCCGATGCTGCTGGGCGTGGATACCGGCATGGATTGGAAAACGTTCGCCGCGCTGTCGGCCAACGAGGTTTCCTTCGTCACCAACCGTGCCGATATCCGTTCCCTTTCGGACATCGGGCCTGACGACCGCATTGCGATTCTAAGCCCCGGCAGCACGCAGCATATACTGCTGTGCATGGCGGCGGAGCAGCAGTTCGGCGATTCCAGCCGGTTTGATTCGCAGCTGGTTTCCTTAAGCCACCCAGACGCGATGAGCGCCATGCTCGCCGGCGGGGAAATCGCCCTGCACATCACCACGCCGCCGTACGCGGAGTTGGAACTGCAAAACGGCATGCATACCATTCTCACCGGGCAGGATGTGATGGGAGGCCCGTTCACCTTTATCTGCGGCGTTGCCAAAACCAGCCTGTACGAGCAGAATCCGGCTCTGTACGCCGCCTTCCGGCAATGCCTGACGCAGGCTATCGCATGGATCAACGCCGATCTCCGCGCCGCCGCGCAGCGCCTTGCGCCTGTGTACGGCGTGGACGCGGACCTGCTGTACGGCATGATGACCTACAACGGCACGATCTACGGCGAAACCCTGGTGGGGGTGGACCGGTTTGCCGCCGCCATGGCGGACCTTGGGCTTCTGTCCCGCGCGCCGACCGCCGCGGAGTATGCGTTCGCGGACGCGGAGGTTTCGCCGTGAAGCGTTTTGCGGCCATGCGCCGCCTTTTCTATGAAAAACGCTGGTGCAGCCGCCTGTTCTTCTTTGCGCTGCTGCTGCTGGTTTGGGAAGCCGCCGCCAGGCTGACGAACATCTCCCCGCTGCTGCTGCCGCCCGTGGAAGAGGTGGCGCTGGCGCTTTGGGAAGGGCTTATGCAGGGAACGCTGCTGCTGCAGTCGCTCTTATCGCTGGGGATCATCGCCCTGGGGTTTCTCATCGGCATCGTGCTTGCGCTTGGGCTGAGCGTTGCGGCGCGGCTGAGCCCGTTTTTTGACCGGCTGACCGATACGCTCACCGTGCTGGCGCATCCGCTGCCGGGCATGGCGCTGCTGCCGCTGATCGTGATCTGGTTTGGCACGGGTGCGCCCGCCGTGACGCTGGTCATCGTGCACGCCTGCCTGTGGCCGCTTTTGTTAAGCCTGCAAAGCGGCATGCGCAATGCGCCCGCGCTGTATACCGATCTCGGGCGCAGCTTTTCCATGGGCAGGACGCGGATCATCCTGGAAATCCTGCTGCCCGCCGCGCTTTCCTCGGTGCTGTCGGGCCTGCGCATCGGCTGGGCAAGGGCCTGGCGCGCGCTGATCTCCGCGGAGATGATCTTCGGCGCCATCGGCGCGACCGGCGGACTGGGGTGGTACATCTTCAAGGAACGCGCGATGATGCACACGCCGGGGCTGTTCGCCGGCATCGTGCTGGTGGCCGTGATCGGCATGCTGGTGGAAGGGCTGCTGTTCGACCGGCTCGAAAAACGCACGCTGCGCAAGTGGGCCGTGCAGACGGAGGAGCAAACGCCATGATTCTGACAGCGCAACGCCTGTGCAAATCCTTCGGCGGGCAGATCGTGCTGGCCGACGTGAGCTTTTCCGTGCAGAGCGGTGAAACGCTGGCGTTCGTCGGCCGCTCCGGCTGCGGCAAAACCACGCTGCTGCGCCTGTTGGCGGGCTTTCTGCCGCCGTCATCGGGCAGCGTGCTTCTGGACGGGCAGCTCTCTCCGGCGCCGGACAAGGACAAGCTAATGATATTCCAGAGCTTCGACCAGCTCTTCCCGTGGTTTACGCTGCGCGGAAATATTCAGTACGCGCTGAAAAAAACGCAGCCGGCGCTGGGCAAGCGCGCCGCGCGGGAACTGGCGATGCGATGCCTTTCGGATATGGGGCTGGAAGGCGCGGAGGAGAAATATCCCTACCAGCTTTCCGGCGGCATGAAGCAGCGCGGCGCAATGGCCCGCGCAATGGCGCTTTCCCCGAAGGCGCTGCTGCTGGACGAGCCGTTTTCAAGCCTGGATATCCTGTCCCGCGAACGTGCGCACGCTTCGCTGCAAACGCTGAAACGGGCCACCGGGGCCGCCGTGGTGCTGGTGACGCACGACCTGCAGGAGGCCTGCGCGCTGGCTTCGCGTATTTTCGTGATGAAGGCGGAAACGCACGGGATCGCCGCGGAATTAAACAACGGCGCGCCCGGCGCCGCGGCAGCCCTGCAGGAACTTTTCAGGGATTGACGCGGTACACGCGGATCTCGCAGGGTTCGTCCGCCGCCTGTTCGAGGCGCATGCCGTAGCCGGGGGCTTCGAAAGCGGCAAGCAGCGTGCAGCGCGCCGCCAGAAATTCCTCCGCTTCCGGCACGTAGCGCAGGTTGCCGTACAGCGTGTTGAAATCCGGCCTGCGGTCGTACAGAAAGCGCATCTCATCGCTCCAGACGATGGTTTCAATGCCCCGGCTCTCCACGTACTGCGCAAACGTCAGGCCGTTTTCCTGCAAATAGGTTAAATTGCGCACGTCGAGCAGCCTGCCGTTTGCAAAGGCAAAGCCCGCGTTCAGGTTGGCAAGCGTTTTCGTGCCGGCGGGCACGGCGGCGCGGATCTGCCGTTCATACGCCGTATAGTCATACCGGTACGCGTTGAGGATATCCCCGGCGGCAGGCAAAGCAAACGCCAGCGCAAGCGCCGCAATGCCGATCACCGCCCGCCTGCCGCCTTGCAGCAGCGGCGCGGGCAAAAGCAAAACGGGGAACATCCACAGCACGGCGCTTAACTGGTTGTACCGGCCGATGAGAACCGTGCCCAGCAGCGCGCCCGCCCATAGCCCGATCCCCGTCAGCAGCGCGGGCGTTTTCAGGCGAACTGCCCGCGCGATGCCGACCACCGGCAGCAGCGCGCACAGCGCGAGCTGCGATTTCAAGTCCGGCAGGGCATACGTGCCGCTTTCCCCGCTCCATAAACGCGCGAGATAGGCGGGAAATTCCGAAAACTTGCTTGCAACGGGTACCAGCAGCTCGAACTCCGTATCGCCGTAGCGCAGCCAGTGCGGCACGAACTGCGCGTCAAAGGCAAAGCTTGCAATCACGAACACCGCCGCAAGCCCGCCCGTCACCCCGGCGTAGAGCAGCAGCGGCTTCCACTGAAAACGCCGGGATGCGAGCATATGCATAAGCATTGCGCCGCCGCAGCCAAGCGCCGGCAGCAGGCCGTTGGGGTGCAGGCCCGCGCCCAGGCCCGTCAGCACCCCGAGCGTAACTACTGTGCGCGGCTTCAGCTCGCCCTTATCGTGCAGCAGCACCGCCGCAAGCCAAAGCAGCAGGCATAACAGAAAAATCTCCTGGCGCGCGGTGTGCGCCGCCAGCAGAAACTGCCCGTTTACGGAGATTGCCGCCGTCAGCCCGAGGGACACGGGGAAACCGGCCGTTTCGCGGGCGCAGCGGTAAAAAAGAAGTAGCGTGAAGCCGGCGAAGACCAGCGACAGCAGCCGGACTGCGAACAGCGTGTAGCCGAATACGGCGATGCACGGCATCTGCAGCAGATGAAACAGCACCTTGATCGCGTGCGGGTAGCGCGGTTTCAGATCGAAAAACGGTTCGGTCACTTTGAGGGATCCGCTTTCCATCATGTTGCGGGTCAGCCCGCTCAGCCAGGCTTCGTCGGAATGCATCAGGGGATAGCGGGTGAGAAACGCCAGATTCAAAAAGAACCACAGCAGCAAAAACCCGAAAACCCAGAGCAGTTCCCTGCGTGATTTCCGCATACTATGCGTCCTTTCCGGCCTGTGAACGGCGCCGTTATCCGCTGCTGCCATTATAGCATATCAGGTTTTGTTATCGCGGTATTAATAAGCGGTATAGTATATTAAAGATCGTTATTACCTTAACAATATCGAAATCAAGTATAATCAATGGGAGCCCAAATGGGAACGGAGGAACCGAAATGGCTTTGAAACAGCTTGCGAAAACTCTGGCCGCGCTGCTCGTACTGGCATTGGCTGCCGGGTTGCTCAGCGCCTGTAATACGTCCGAGTATGCCGAAAGCGGCAAGATTCTCATTTCCGCCGAATCGCTGCATAACTACGTCGGCGCGGCGAATACCGTGATCGTGGATATGCAAAGCGAGGAGGATTACGCGGCAGCCCACGTGGAAGGCGCGGTGAATATTCCCGTTGCGGAGATCCTGATCAACGTTCCCGTGCAGAATATGCTGACCTCGAAATCCAAGCTCTCCAAGCTCTTGAGCGCCAAAGGCATCGGAAACGACACCGTGATCGTCGCCTACGACGACAACCGCATGAGCGCCGCCCGGCTGTTCTGGACGATGCTGATGTATCAGAACCATAACGTTCTCGTGGTGGACGGCGGCCTTGCCGCCATCAAAGCCGCGGGCGTTACCCTCACGGACGCGGTGCCGGAGATTACCCCCGCCGAATACGTTGCCGCCGATAAGGACGAAACCTGGCTTGCCTCCATGCAGGACGTGCTCAACCAGGTCAACGAGCCGGATCAGAACACCGTTTTGCTGGACGTGCGCACCGATGCGGAGTACGCGGAAAGCGGCAAAGTGCCTTCGTCCGTCATGGTGGATTTCTACGGCGGCTTCTATTCCGACGGAACCTTGAAGGATATCGAAACCACCCGCATTAATTACATGCAGGCCGGCATCAAGCCGGAGAACAATGTGATCGTCTACTGCCAGACCTCCATGCGCGCGGCTACGGTTTTCCTCCGCCTGTACGACGCCGGTTACCGTAACCTGAAGATCTACGACGGCGCATATCTGGAATGGACCTCCTACCCCGCCAATCCCGTGGATCTGCCCAACGGTATCGCAGCGCCCACCAATAAGGACGCTTCGTAATACACACATCAAAAAGGAGAACGAGTCGTATGAAAAAAATGATAGCCCTGTTGCTTTGCCTCACGCTGGTCGCAGCCGTTTCCGCCGTGGCACTGGCGGAGGTATCTCCCGTCGTCGCCGAGAAGGCGATGGCATACTTCACCAATTATGACGGCACCAAGGTTGTGATCAAGCCCGCCGATCTCTTTGCCAAGATGGACGCCGGCGAAGAGATGCTGATTTTGGACATCCGCCAGGCGGACGCCTATGCGGAAGGCCACCTGAAGGGCGCCGTCAACGTGCCGTTTGGCATGGCGATCCCGGAAATGCTCAAGAACATTCCCGACGACGTGCAGCTTTACGTATACTGCTACACCGGCCAGACCGCCAGCCAGACCACCGCGCTTTTAAACGTTGCGGGCCGTTATGCCGCCAACGTGCAGAGCGGGTTCAACAACGGCATCAAGGCCGTGGAAGGCTACGAAGCCTACGTGACCACCGACGTTGCCACCCTGCCCGACGAGACCTACGACGTGGACCCGGACGTGCAGGCCGCCCTCACCACGTATTATACGGATATGGTCTCCAAGGCCGACACGCTCTTTAAAAACAACAACTTCGCGCCCGAAAGCCTCAAAGAGGTTCTCGACGCCGAACTGGACGATTACTTCGTCTACTCCGTGCGCCAGGCGGTCGACTACGAAGCGGGCCACATCAAAGGCGCTGTGAACAATCCCTTCGGCACGGGCATGGAGCAGAATTTCGCGGCCCAGCTGCCCATGGACAAGAAGATCATCGTGTACTGCTATTCCGGCCAGACTGCCAGCCAGACGACCGCCATCCTGCGTCTTCTGGGCTACGATGCCTATAACCTCAGCGGCGGCATGGGCAAGGCCGACGGTTCCGGCTGGCTGGGCGCCGGCTACGAAGTCGTCACCGAATAAAAACGATACCTTTGCAATCGAAATCAAGCCGATACCCTTTCGGGTATCGGCTTTTTGCGTGCGGTTGTCCGGGGCCCGGCGGCGGGGGAACGAAACGGCAGGCTGCCGCCTGCGCGGCTCAGGCTTACTCCCGCGGCTCCGGTTCCGCCGCGCTTTTGGGGAACAGGTTCGGCTGCTCCCGCAGGAACGCGGCGAAACTGTCCGGCTCCATGGGTTTGTTGAAGTAGAAGCCCTGCATTTCCCCGCAGAACTGTTCTTTCAGGTAGTTGAGCTGCGCTTCCGTCTCCACGCCCTCGGCGATCACGTTCAGGCTCAGGGATTCGCCCATCACGAGAATCGCCTGGGTAATCGCCTTGTCCTGATCGTTATCCGGCAGGTTGTGAATGAAGGAACGGTCAATTTTGAGCGTATCCACCGGGAACTCCTTGAGCTTGGATAGGGAGGAGTAACCGGTGCCGAAATCGTCGATCGAAAGTTTCACCCCGAGCTGTTTGATCTCGGTGAGTATCGCAATAATATGTGCCGGATTGCTCATGATCATGCTTTCCGTGATCTCCAGCTCCAAAAGCTCGGGCGCCAGCCCGGTTTCCTCTAAAACGGTCCGTATATCCGCAATCAGCTGGTTGTCCATCAGCTGCCGAAGCGACAGGTTGACTGCCATGCAGATGGCGGGCAGGCCCTGCTTTTGCCAGGCTACGTTCTGTGCGCACGCCGTTTGCAGCACCCATTGGCCGATGGGCAAAATCATACCCGTTTCCTCCGCAATGGGGATAAACTGCAGCGGAGCGACGGAGCCCAAAACCGGGTGGTTCCAGCGCAGAAGCGCTTCCACGCCCGTCACCGCGCCGGTTCGGACGTCGACCTTCGCCTGATAGTGCAGGGACAGTTCCTTACGGTCCAGCGCGAAGCGCAGATTTTTCTCGATCCCCATCCGTTCGCTGGTTTGCATATGGATATCGCTGGAATAGAAGCGGTAATTGTTCTTTCCTTCCGCCTTGGCGTAATACATGGCGGTGTCGGCGTTTTTCATCAGGGTCTGCTCGTCCGTGCCGTCCTCCGGGTAAATGCTGATGCCGATACTCGCCGTAACGCGGCATTCCTCATCGTACAGAAACACGGGCTGATATGTGCTGGACAGGATCGCGTTGGCGATCATTTCCAGATCGGTGCGTTTTGCAACGTTTTCGATGAAAAGCACGAATTCGTCCCCGCCCTGGCGGCTGACCACATCCGCCGTGCGCAGCAACTGCTGGTATCGGTCGGCAATCTGCTTGAGCAGCTGGTCGCCCGCGTCATGCCCTTTGGTGTCGTTAATCGTCTTGAAACGGTCCAGATCCACGAAAAACACCGCCAGCTTGCGCTTGTCGCGTTTCGCGGCCTCAATGGAATGGCTTAGAAGCTGGGTGAACAGCAGCCGGTTGGGCAACCCCGTCAGGCTGTCGTGCGTGGCGAGATACTGTATTTTTTCCTTTGCCAGCTTATACTCGGTCATATCTTTGGACGCAAGCACGTAGCCGATCCGTGTGCCGAACCGGTCCGCGTATTCCGAAATGGACAGCATGGCGGGTATCTTCACACCGGCTTTGGAGAGCATGACCGCTTCTACGCTTCGCACCGGGCATGCGCGCAGCAAATTCGTCACGCTGTTGCGGCTGACCGCGGATTGGGAATAGAAGATTTCTTCCAGCGGTTTGCCGGTCAGTTCGTCCGTCCCGTAGCCAAGCATGGCCTCCGCCTCCGGGTTTGCCTTCAGAATCGTTCCGGCGGGGTCGGTCAGGATCACGGAATCGATGATGGTCTGGAACAGGTTTTCCGCAACCGCTACGGGCGTCATCGTCATCAGCTTGAATTTGACGATCGAATAGTAGATCCCCGTCATCCACAGGATGGCCGCCAGCGGGGTAGCGTCGGGCACCTGGGACGGCAGGATGGAAAACAAGAGCATCATCAGCAGGCCGACGCACAGCGACAGGGCCGCCGTATAGAGGATGACGGTCGCCTGCTTTGCTTCCCGTTGCGTGGACGCTTCTTTGCGAAAGCGCAGACAGAGCATTACGGTAAACCCGATATAGAGGATGGGGTAGGCGATTGCCGCCCAAAACCATACAGAGGTGATCCTTGCGTTCACAACCCAGCCGTACGCGCCCAGCGTGAAGGATTCCGCATAGGTATTAAACGCCGTTTCGATGACGGACAGCACAATTCCCGGCGCATACAAAACCGGATACACCCACCGGCGACTGAGGAAGGTTTCTCGTTTTGTATAAACGAGAAAGAAATGCAGGGCGATGCCGATGAACGTATTAAAGCTGACGGAGCTGAATTTATACCAGAATATGCAGGCGGCTTCGCTTGCCGCCGTGATGTATAGCGCCGCTCCCACAGACCAGAGGATGAGAAACAAATCCAGCGCGGCAAAAAGCCGGTTCAGGGGTGCTTTTCTGTCCAGCAGCAGCACTCTGAATCCCAGAAATACATATACGGTGGACAGGCACATCAAGAGGGTGGATAAAAAATTCATCATACCCCGCGCGAATTCCGCAGCGGCGCGTCTTACCCGTGCGGTTTACCCGCCTTTTCTCCTTTCCGCCAATGGCCGGTTGGGTGGAGGCTCTCTCAAAGGCTGTGACATTGTAGGGTGCTGCCGGGGCTTATTCTCTGCGTTCTTTTCAACCTCATTTTATAGTGTCCGCCCGTATTCGTCAACGCTGTATTTTGTGCCCGCTGTATCGCGGGGCCGGGAACACCCAGAATGCAAACGATCGGCGTGCGCTTTCCTTGCTTTTCCAGGGCATAACGCAGGCCCGTTGGAACGGAAAAACCCCGGGCAAATGCCCGGGGTTCTTTCGAATGCGAGCCGTTTGGGTTACTCCGCGAGGCTTGCCACGATCTTTTCCAGGTTGATCTGCATGCGCTCCAGATAGGTCAGGTCATCCTCGGCGCTCTCCATGGTATAGATGGTCTCCACCTTCGCGCCGACTTCGCTTGCAAGCGTTGCGGAAACCTCGGGGCTTGCCAGTTCCTCGGCGAAGATCGTCGTTACGTCGTTTTCACGGCAGTATTCCACCAGTTCCGCCAGTTGCTGCGCGCTGGGTTCGCCTTCGGCAAACACGTCCTGCACGCTGTTCTGGCTCAGGCCGAAATCCCGGCACAGGTAGCCGAATGCCGCGTGGCCGGTCACGAAGCTGCGCTTGACAAGCGGCTCGATCTTCGTCTGGTATTGGGTGATAAGCGCTTCCAGCTCCGCGGCAAACGCGGCGTAATTGGCTTCGTAGTAGGCTGCGTTCTCGGGATCGGCGGCGACAAGCGCATCGCGGATATTGGCGGCCTCCACCAGCGCGCCGGACGGGCTCAGCCACAGATGGGGATCGTACTTCCCGTGATGGTGTTCCTCCTCAGCCTCGTCTTCATGTTCTTCTTCGTCTTCCTCGCTGCGTTCAATCAACTCTGCGCCCGTCGAGGCGTCTACCACGATCAGGTCCGGGTTGTTCACGGCGGCTACCGCCTGATCCACCCATGTTTCCATCCCCAGGCCGTTGTAAACGAAGATCTGCGCGGAACCCAGCGCAACCAGGTCCTGCGCCTTGGGCTCGAAGCCGTGCGCCTCGGAGCCGGGGGGGATGATCGTGGAGACTTCAACCTTATCTCCGCCCACCGCGATAACGAACTCCTTGATGGCGTCAAACGTTACCGACACTTGCAGCGGTTGTTTGGCGGACGCGGACGCGGCCGGTGTGAAGGCCAGGCTTATGAGCATGGCTAGGCAAACGGTGACGGTAAGTAACTTTTTCATCATGTGGTTTTCCTCCTGTTGACCGTGAAATGGTGACTATTGCAAATCACTTGCAATATCGTATATAATAGACCGTGAAACAGCCATTGTCAAGTTATGATTTTCAACTTATACTCAGTTGGACATATTGTGAGAATGGTTGCAGGCGGATCTCATGCAAAGCGGGTGGTCGGGATGGTTCAGACAGAAAATCTGTCGTTTTCCTATACGGGGTCGAAACCGTTTATTCTAGAAGGCATCAACCTCCATATCCG
>CAYRPW010000019.1:9040-14711 GCA_964426145.1 uncultured Oscillospiraceae bacterium | reverse complement strand
CTTCTGGACAGCACCCAGACGATAGGAGAATAGCCATGGATATGAAGGATTTCCGGGACCGGGTAGACGAAGCCGACGAGAGGCTCCTTTCCGCGTTTATCGACAGAATGCGCACGGCGGCGGAGATCGCAGTGTATAAGCACGAGCACAAGATGCCGATTTACGATTCCGAGCGCGAACGCCAGAAAACCTACCAGATTTTGGAGCAGACGCCGCAGGAGCTGAAAACCTACGCCGCCGCGCTGTACCGGCAGCTGTTCGACCTCTCGCGCAATTTTCAGGAGCAGATCTTGCGGCCCGTATCGCCGCTGGTGGAAACCATCAAGGAAGCGATCGAGAAAACCGACCGGAATTTCCCCAAAAACCCGCCGGTGGCCTGCCAGGGCATCGAAGGCGCGTATGCGCAGCTGGCCTGCGAAAAGCTGTTTTCCATGCCCAACATCATGTACTGCTCCACGTGGGAGAGCGTGTTTGCCGCCGTGGATTCCGGGCTTTGCCGGTACGGCGTGCTGCCCATTGAAAACAGCTCCGCCGGTTCCATCAACGCGATCTACGACTTGATGATGCATTACCGGTTCTATATCGTGCGTTCCACGCGCCTGAAGGTTAACCATAACCTGCTGGCGAAGCCCGGCACCAAGAAAAGCGCGATCCGGGAGATTTTTTCCCACGAGCAGGCCATTCAGCAGTGCGCGGGCTTTTTGAAAACCATGAAAGACGTCAAAATCACCGCCTGCGCCAATACCGCCATCGCCGCGCAGATGGTGGCGGAATCGGGCCGTACGGATACCGCGGCGCTTTCCTCCCGCCCCTGCGCGGCGCTGTACGGGCTGGACTGCCTTGCGGAATCCGTGCAGGACACGGGCAACAACTACACGCGCTTCATTACCATTTCCAAGAAGCTGGAAATCTACCCCGGGTCGGACAAAACCAGCGTGAAGCTGGTGGTATCCCACAAGCCGGGCTCGCTGTTCGGCATCCTATCCCGGTTCAACGCGCTGGGCATCAACATCAACAAACTGGAAAGCCGCCCCATTCCCGACCGCGATTTTGAGTTTATGATGTATTTCGACCTGGATACGCCCATCTATTCGGAGGAGTTTCTCGAGCTGATCAACGCGCTGGACCTGGCCTGCGAACAATTCAACTACCTGGGCAGTTATCTGGAAGTGATATGATGATGTACGGTTTGCTTGGCGAAAAGCTGGGCCACAGCTTTTCCCCGCAGATACACGCCCTGCTGGGCGATTACCCGTACCGGCTGTTTGAAGTGCAGCCGGGAGATTTGCACGCCTTTCTGCTGAAGGCCGATTTCGACGGCATCAACGTGACCATCCCTTACAAGAAAGCCGTCATCCCCTATTGCGACGCGCTATCCGAGCGCGCGAAACGAATTGGCAGCGTCAACACCCTGCTTCGCCGGGAGGACGGTACGCTGATCGGGCATAACACCGATTACGACGGCTTCGAAGCGCTGCTGCATGCGCTTCCCATCCGCGTCGCCGGGCGCAAGGCGCTGATTTTGGGCAGCGGCGGATCCTCCGGCGCGATCCGCGCGGTGCTTGAAGATCAGCGCGCGGCCGTTGTGGTTATATCCCGCACGGGCAAGGACAACTACGAAAACCTGAGCCTCCACCAGGACGCGGCCCTGCTGGTGAACACGACTCCCGTGGGTATGTATCCCGGCAACGGCGTCTCCCCCGTTTCACTGGACATGCTTCCCAACCTCGCCGCGGTGATCGACATCATTTATAACCCTGCGCGTACCAAACTGCTGCTGGACGCGCAGGAAAGGGGCATCCCCTGCATCGGCGGGCTGCCGATGCTGGTCGCCCAGGCAAAGGCCGCCGCGGAGCTGTTCACGGGGCAGCCCATTCAAAACGAACTCATCGGGGCCATCACAAACCGCATCGGCAGGCAAACGAAGAACGTAATCCTGATCGGGATGCCCTCCAGCGGAAAGACGACCATCGGCAAAGCGCTGGCGGCGCAGACCGCAAGGCCGTTTTGCGATATGGACGCGATTATCGAACAGCGCGCCGGGCGGGGAATCCCCGAGCTGATCGGCCGGGACGGCGAGGCGGCGTTCCGCGCGCTGGAAACCGAGGTTCTTGCCGAGGTCTCCAAAGAATCCGGCACGGTGATTGCCACAGGGGGCGGCGTGGTGACCGTTCCCGGCAATCTGCCGCTGATCCGCCAAAACAGCGTCTGCGTGTTTTTAAAGCGTGATCTGGCAAAGCTGAGCGCAAGCGGCAGGCCGCTTTCTCAGCGCTACGGCGTGGACGCGCTCTATCAGGCGCGGCTGCCTTTGTATCAGGCCTGGTGTGACGCGGAAGCGGACAGCAACGTGTCCGTAGAGCGTACGGTGACAGAAATCCGGGAGGCGCTGCATTTATGAAGCTGCTGGTGATCAACGGGCCCAACCTGAACCTACTGGGCAAGCGCGAACCGGAACATTACGGCACCGCCAACTACCGGGCTTTGGTGGAAACCATACGCCGCTGCGCCGCCGAAGCCGGCGTACGCGTGAAAACCGTGCAAACCAACCACGAAGGCACGATTGTGGATAGTATTCAGAATGCCGCAAACAAATACGACGGGATTGTGATCAATCCCGCCGCGTATACGCATACCTCGATCGCGATTTACGACGCGCTGAAAGCGGTCGGCCTGCCGGCAGTCGAGGTGCATCTGTCGGATATCCAAAGCCGCGAAGCCTTCCGGCACCACTCGTACATCTCCCCCGCCTGCCTTGTCACCATCGCCGGAAAGGGCTTCGAAGGCTATCGGGAAGGGATTCTGTTCCTGGTCAAACACCTGGGCAGCCGGGCATAACGGCTTTTGCGGCTCCGTTACGGTATCCTATTTCGCGATATAGGAAAACTGGTGCGCGCACTTGCCGCAGGTCACCTTCACCGTTCCGGCGTGGCGCGGCACGCGAAGCCAGGATTTGCACTGGGGGCATTTGAAGTACCGGTACTGTTTGCGGTTCTTGAAGCGGTTGCGCCTGTGCGCGACCGCTTTTTGCAGGTTCGTCGTTTTCGTGACGAAAAACCGGTTCTCCGCGCTGCGCTTTGCGATATTGCGCGAGAAAATGCGCAGGATGGCCGCAAGATAAATTGCGATGGCCAGAATGTTGATCACATAGCTGTTGAAAAGCATCGCGACGACCAGCAGCGCGACGCCCGCCCAAAGCAGGGTGTTGGATAATTTGTCCACGCCGTTGCGCCCGGCCATGAATGACCGGAGCATGGTTTTCAGCCGATCCGTAAATTTCATAAAATCGCACCTCGATGTATTTTAGCAGAAGCAGCCCCGGAAACAGAAGTTACAGACCACGTTGATGGCAAGGCAGGAAATGCAGGGGTTGCTGCACAGCCCGCCGAGGAAGCCCTGCATGGAGCCGAACTGCCGGTATTGCCGGCCCTGCGCGTTCAGCTGGTTATAGAGCGCCTGGAACGCGGGCTGGTTTCCATCCATCTGAACGGCGGTACGCGCGTTGTTGAGCGCCGATACGCGGTTGCCCTGCGCGGCGTCCACCGCGGCGCTCCAGAAATACCAGGCCGCCGTACGGTTGCCGATCTCCTGGAGAACCTGCCGGGCGCGCGCAAAGTTACGGTCCAGATATGCGTCTTCCGCGCGTTTCAAATCCGGGTCCAGTTCGGTATAGGCGGTGGAGTACGAGGTATACTGCCTGCTTTGCGCCTGCTGCTGCTGTGCGCGGCGGAAAAACTCGTTGAAATCAAACGTATTGGCGCCGCCGGCGCTGCGGTAGGTGTACTGCTGCCCGCCGTACCCGCCATACGGAGCCGACTGGCCGTAGGGGCCGTAGGCTTGCGCTTCGCCCTTGTGCTTGATCAGCAGCGTGTACGCCTCGTTGATCTCCTTCATCTTCGTTTCGGCAGCCGCGCTGCCCCCGTTGAGATCCGGGTGAAACTTCTTGGCAAGCTTACGGTACGCCGCCTTGATTTCGTCGTCGGTCGCACTCACGGGAACGCCCAGCACCTCATACGGACTTCTGTTCATGCTCTGTCTCCTTGCCTTTGTTCCTTACGCGCCGCCGGGCGGTTTTCTGCCGGTACCGCATCCATACGCCGGAGTACAGCACGTTTCGCAGAATGGAGAGGTGGCGCTCCAGCGGCAGCGTTTCAAACACCGCCGTACACTCGCCGATCATCATCGTGAGGCTTTCCTCGCAGAAGGCTTCGAAATCAGCCTTCTCCCGATACGCCCGAAGCGCGTTATACCGGCCCTTACGGATATCCGACGACAGATCGTCGTAAGCGTCCATCAGATAGATGAAGCGGCCCATGGCCTCGCCCATCGCCCGCAGATCGCCTTCGAAAGAATCCTGCCGGAAAGCGAATACCTCACCCAAAAGCTGCGCGGACAAATTGATGGGCAAATCGATATCGCTGCAGCCGCCGGCTTCCAGGGCGTTGAGTTCCTCCACGATAGCCTGGATACGCGCCGTTTTCTCCGGATACAGGGCTTTCACCTTTTGATATGGTTTCAAAAGCGCCGCTAAACCCGCTCTGCCGTGAAGGCCCCCGTCGTCCAACCGGTCGTCCAGGCTTTTAAAATACGAAAGAACGATGGTCATATCGGCGCAGTAATCACAGGCGCCGCCGCTGAGATAGGCGCGGCGCTTTAGCGGATGCGTAAGGCACCGCCCCGCGGCCGTATCCTCTTGAGGCTCGTAAAGGGAGCTCAGCAGGATGGACAAAAAGGTCATGTCGTTATTGAGAGTCATACGGCTGATGTTGCCGTACCGGTGTTCCAGCGCGCGGCAAAGCCCGCAGTAATACTGCCGGTACTGCTCCCGTTCCTCCTTGGTCAGCGCCCGGTAATCCGCCGTGATATACCCAAACATCCGCCGCAGCTCTCCCCTTGCCGAATATTTGTCCGCCTTGCGAAGAAAAGGCCGCCTTGCCCTTACTTTGACCTTTCCTGCCCAGTATACCATACAAGCCTGCGGCATGGCACCGCAAGCTTGTAACAAATACAGTATTTTGCTTCAACACAGCGATTCCGCGTATCCAAAGCGCACATTTACGGGGTTTTTCGTTTTTCCCCGGAATTGCTTTGGGCGGTTTCCGCGGGTTTATTGGTCAGCATCCAGGTGCAAAACAGCGCGGCGCTGCCAAGACCCAGCAGTATATCCCCTACGCTTGCCAAACCGCCGAAGCGCCCAAGCGGAACCACGATCACATCGCCCAGAAACCAGAACGGATCGGATGCGTTGGCTACGGTGTAGCGAAACAGCTCGCCCGAGTCGATCCGGGCGATCGTTTCCGCCATCTGCGGAATTTCCCGCGCAAACGGCGCGACCGGCATTTGGAAGCCGTACAGTGCGATCACGAAGAAGTTGAGCGCACAGGCCGCAAACAGGATCCATACCGGCCAGGACTTCCGGTTGAGCAAACAGAACAAAATGAGCAGTGAATATTCCGCCGTTACCAGTATCCAGTGCCATTGGGCAACCGGAGCGGACAGCAGATTGCGCAATAACGGAGCAGCCGATTCCAGCAGAAACGCTGCAATCGGCAATCCCAGAAACCGCGTTGTGTAATTGGGTATATTGCGCAGCCTGCCGCCCAGCAGATAGCCTGCCGGGATCGCCAGCAGGATAAACACCGCGACGATCATGCCGTTGTCTCTTGGCTGTGGG
>CAYRPW010000019.1:3785-9030 GCA_964426145.1 uncultured Oscillospiraceae bacterium | reverse complement strand
TCTTTCATCGCGCGGACGACCTCGGGATGAAACTGCTTTCCGCTTTCTTTCTCCAAAATCGTCATGGCAACGTGCGTGGACATCGCCGTACGATAAGGCCTGTCGCTCGTCATGGCGTCGAAAGCGTCCGCAACGCCCAGAATATAGGCTTCGAAGGATACCTTGGTGTGATCCAGCCCGTCGGGATAGCCGCCGCCTTCATAGCGCTCGTGGTGGTGGCGGATCATTTCGGTGATCTCCTCGGAGATGCCGACGCGTTTGACGGTTTCCACACCGATGAGGGGATGTTCCTGGATGCGCTTCTGTTCTTCCAGGTTGAGGCGGTTTGGCTTCTGGAGGATGGTTTCCTCGATGCCGATCTTGCCGATATCGTGCAGAAGCGCGGCAATTTCAATCTGCTTGATTTTCGCGTTGGAGAACCGAAGCTGCCTGGCGATCTGCACCGCCAATGCGCTCACGCGGCGCGAATGGCCTTCGGTATAATGGTCCTTGGCTTCCATGGAGGATACGAACGCTTCGATCAACCGCATGTGCTGCACTTGGCTTTCGATGTACAGCGACCACGCGTAGCGCGCCAGCAGCAGCGGGAACAGCATGATCATCGCGATCCAGTGGCCGCCTTCCATGTTGAACAGCCAGGCCATCAGCACGCCCAGCGGCATGGCGAACAGCACGTTGGGCAGGATGCTCTTGATCGTCTGGGAAGCGTCGCTGATCTTCATCTTGCCGTTGATGATGAAGAAGATCATGATCACGATGCTGTGGAACGTAAGAATGGTGAACAGTGCGGCGGGAAACACAACGTTTGGAAGCATTTCGCCATGGAAGCCGGTTTTCCCGAAGAACAGGATGCCGGGCACATAAATGGCGATCATCAGGTTGGCGGTATTGAACGCCGTTTTGATGAACGGCGTATTGAGCACATGCTGGTAGGTATTGTTGAGTTTCTTGACCACGAACAAAGAGCTGATGAAGTAAATCAGCATCGCGGCGAACGGGCCTTTCACGATGACTGCCGCAAGAATGGCGATCACAGAAATATCGAGTGCCTGCAGTTTTGGTGCGATCACAATCGGCAGAGAGCAGCAGCAGAAACACAGGATGATCAGGCAGACCATCTGCTGAATTTCCAGCCACAGATTGGCCGGGTCAACGGATACGAAATACTGATAGCCGGCGTACCCCAAAAGAGCAAAACCACAAAGCGTGATTAAGCCTAAATACGCTTTCGCTCCTTTGGACATCGCAATCACCTCTTGTCTAAGTCGAGAGAGAATGAAAACAGATCTGTCATGCCCGGTTTTGTTTACCTATGAGGCCGTGCTCTAGGAAACAGGTTTTTGGATTCTCAGATCCAAGTGATGTAAGCGCCACAAGAGAGAACCAGGGCTACCAAAGCGCTAACGGCCATGACGATCTTTTTCACGGATATAGCCTCCTTATACAAGGCTCCGGCCGTTCTCTATTAGGCCAGGCTATTTCCGCTCCGCTATGCTATCAGGCATGAACAGACCTGTTTTCAACCGGATTCAGGGGCCATAAAGGTTAACTTCCTGTTTATGGCGGACAGGGTCGCACGGATCACCGTGTGCGTTTCATCGTAGTTGTATACGGCACTTCCCACCAGCATGGAGGAGGAATCCGGCCCGGAACACTCGATAGCGGTCAGCGCCACGCGGGTACCGGCGATTTGCATCTGCTCCACGGAGAGAAGAATAAATACGTTGCGGGTCCCGAAATAACTGTGCACAGCCTCAAGCGTCGCCATGGAAGCGGCGCGCATCCGCTGTGCCGAAGTATTGCCGCAGGAGGCGGTTCCCTCGTACTCCTGATCGTCAAACCGCAAGGCTACCTTGATGGAGTAAAGCCGGTTCTGCACCGACTGCCATACGCCGCTGACCAGAAACCGCGAAGCGACCTCTTTGGCAGGGGTGTACTCCTCGTGATCCTGCTTGAAGATCGGATCGGAAGGGATTTGGGCAATGCTGATGATCCGATGATCAATCCGCACGTCAAACGCGCTTGCCAAAGCCGATTGCACGTCCCGCGCGATCTGCTTCGGGTTGCGGCTCTGGCTTCCCAAAATATGAATTTCCCGGATACTGCCGTCCTCGGCGATATCCACGTTTGCAGCGAATACGCCCGTTAGGTTGGACAGCAGTTCACGGTAACGGTCTTTGAGATTGTCGATCTTGGCGTGAGACTCTTCCATAAGCAAATCTCCTTGTGGTTCTCAACTCTGTTAACAACTCACTGGCCTTATTATAGAGTATGTTTTTTCAAAATGCAACACTTTTGTTAAAAAAAATATTATTCTGCAAAGTGACTCTTTCCTTTGCCAGCCTTGGATCGGCGGTACACTGACGTATTTTCTTTAAGAAAGTGTTACAATTTCGTAACAGATATATCTGATATGTTAAGCGCTGTCAGGGTTTGCGAATGGCGTGCCGCGCGCCTGTTTGCTAGATTTTTTGAATGAGGCGCACGTAAAATGCGACGGTTTTCATGAGCGTTTGCACCGCAATCCGTTCGTCGTGGCCGTGAATTGTGCGGCGAATGTCCGCGGGCATCTCCATGGGCGAGAAGCGATACACACGATCGGAGATCTTTGCGTAGTGCCGGGAGTCCGACGCGGCCATCATCAGATAGGGCGATACGATCACGCCGGGCCACGTTTGAAGGATCGCTTCCTCAAGGGATTCCCACCCTTGCCCGCTGGTGCGGGAATACGGCGACGGGGTGGTGCCAAGCGCCAGCTCCACCTTCACCTGCGGGTTGGCGATCTTTGCTTCCAGCTCCCGCACTGCCTGCTCTGGCGTTTGGTTCAAAAGCCGCAGGTTCGCGCCCGCCGTAACTTTCGGCGGAATCACGTTCCAGGCCGCGCCGCCCTCCATTTTGGTAAAGGCGCACGTCGTGCGGATCATCGCGTTGAGCTCCCCGCCCCTTTTCTTCGCCAGCGTATATAACAGCGGCTTGAAGCACCAGAGGTTGGCAAAGATCAGCTTCATGCCAAACGACGCGTGGCGGCCCAGCGTATCGAACATCTCGGCAACCGGGGGCACCATAACGGGTTTGAACGGCTTGCGTTCGACGGCGGCAATCGCCCGCGCCATCACGCCCACGGGTGTATGCGGCGGCGGCGTGGATGCATGCCCGCCCTTCCCTTCCAGGGTAAAGGCGATGTTGGTGATCCCCTTCTCCCCCGTGCCAACCATCGCGGCCGGCATGGAAACGCCCGGGAAGATACCGCTGACGATCGCGCCGCCCTCGTCGATCACGATGGGATGGAGGTCTTTTCCCTCAAACCACTTGACGATCTCCTGCGCGGACGCGCCGCTTAACTCCTCGTCTCCGCCGAAGGCCAGGTAAATATCGCCGCGGGGCTTAAAGCCCTGCGCAAGCAGCGTTTCCGCGGCTTCCATCACACCCAGCAGCGTGGATTTGGTATCCACCGTGCCGCGGCCCCAAACGGCGCCGTCGCGCAGCACCGCGCCAAAGGGGTCCGCCGACCACATGCTTTCCTCCACGGGTACCACGTCGTAATGGGACATCAGCACCCAGGGATCGGCGGAGCCTTCTCCCTTCCAGTGATACACCACGCCCGCGGGGCCGATCCGGTGTTTTTCGCAGTGCGCTGCCACCAGCGGGTACCGCTCATCCAGCAGCGCGCGGAATTTTTCAAACTCTTTCTCATCCTGCAGGGAGGGATCGTCGTACGACAGGGTGCGGCAGCGGATCATCGCCTGAAAGTTATCCAAGGCACGCGTTTCGTTCACCGTCACGTCCGCGGCGGGCACAGCTTCCCGTTTCCGGGGCACGAACAGCAGCGCGCGCAAAACGAGCGTCAGCACGAACGCCGCCAATAACAACAGTAAATAAAGCATACTCTTCTCCTTACAGCAAGTTCTTTCGGTACAGCACGCGCGATACGCCGATGGCAATCAGCGCGCCTGCGGGTACCAAAATACCCACGGAACTTGCAAGCGACGGCACCAGCACGAAAAGCGTTACCATGAATACGAGCGGAGCCGCGGCGATTTTCCAGTTCTTGGAGATAAACACCACGCCCAATCCGCCGAACAGCGCCGGGAGGATGTTATCAAACGCGGGCTGCAGGGTTTGGGATTCTAGCAAAGGCTGTACGCGCGAAAGCAGCAGCACGCCCAGCGCGATCACCGCCATCGTTACGAACGACGACACGGCCACCGCCACGGTGGAAATGATTTCCGCCTCCTCGGTGCCCTGTTTCACGTCCGCCGCCTGCAGGGCGTTGAGCACGCAGGGAACCTTCAGGTTGGTCAAATTGCCGGTGATGAACGCAAGGTAGGTTCCCCCCGCCCCCAGCATCGGCGTATAGGTGAACACTTCGATCGCGCCGACCGTCCAGAAAATCGGGACGACGCCAAGCAGCCCCTGCCAGAGACCGCCGAAGTCCGGCAGTACCTGATAGTAAAGCCCGATGGCAATGGGAACCAATGTAAGCAGCACGATGACCGTCACTACCCAGAAGCGGCCGATACGGTGTGTGTTTTCGCGATAATCCATCGTGTTGCCTCCTTACTGCGCCAGCGCGCGGACGAGTTGGGTAATCGGAATGGACAGCGCCATGCTGCCCAGCATGGAAATCGGCAGCGCATAATCCGACAGCCATTTCCAATGCAGAAGTTTCATCAGCAACCCGCACACAGCCATCAGCGCCATGGCGGCAAACATCACGAACACGGGGATCCACCCCGTAAGCCCCTTGCCGACGCCCGCGAACACCAGCCCCAAAAACGCGGAGATCATGCCCAGAAACAAGCTGTCGGTCAGGATGCCGCTCCACTTTTCGTCCCGGGTGCGGATTTTTACGATGCCTGTCTCAATGCGCTTGGTGAAAAACACCACAAGCACAAGACTTAGCATGATTCCAATGGTCATTACCCAGGCGACGGTTACAAACGCCGTCGGATCGCTGATCAGGGTGCCCAGCGAAAGCCCGAGCGCGTTGGTGGCGGACGCCGCCGCGGCCGTTTCATAGGTGATGGCGCCGATGACGGACAGACGAAGCCAGGGCAGCGGAAGCCCGAGCGATTTGGAAAGCGCGATAACGCCAAGCAGTATGGCAACCGCAGGTGCAATGGTGTAAACCGCGCTGGAAATCACGGTTTTACGCAGTGTAGCCGCGGAAATGCCGATCACCTTGGCGCGCTTCCACGCCCGTACCAAAAAGAATACGGACTGCCCGGCGATAAACGCGATCACA
>CAYRPW010000019.1:0-3775 GCA_964426145.1 uncultured Oscillospiraceae bacterium | reverse complement strand
ATACAAAAACGGGCTGTTTGGGCTAAACATACAATGCCTCCTTTGGTTTTCATGCCTGTATTAGGTATACCATACATCAAAGGAGAAAGGAAGGGCAAAACCGCAGAAGCGGGCGCGCAAAATACGCCGGTAAACGTTGCGCAGGCGAGATGCGCGCATGAAAAACCGCCGTACCCATGGCGCGGGGTACGGCGGAAAGCGCGGCCGTTTTATTTCAGGATGCCGGGACGCTTGTTCTTCTTGGCCTGGTAGAGGAATTGATCGGCCTTGTCGATAATCGGGCCGATTTCCAGCTCCTGGGCGCAGGTGAAATCCGTGATGCCGATGGACACTTCCACGTAATACGGCTTATCGGAACCGCGGTTATATTCGCCGATCGCCTGCTTCATGCGGGCTTCGAAGTTATCCCGGAAATTGGTGCGGTCCGCGATGAACATACCGACGAACTCATCCCCGCCGATCCGGGCGATGAGGTCGCCGCTGCGGATGATATTCTTGAAAATCTCGCTCACCGCCCGCAGGGCGTCGTCGCCCGCCGCGTGGCCGTAGTTATCGTTGATTTTCTTCAAATTATCCAGATCCGCAAACACCAGAAAGGCGCGCATGCCCAGGTTCCGGCGGTTCAGCCGCAGCGCCTGTTCGATGAAGCCGCGGCGGTTGTACACGTTGCACAGCGCGTCGTACACGGAAAGGTAGTTGAGCTCCTCGTTGCGCTTCTGCACATGCTCGATCTCGCGGGCAACCATCCGTTCCCTGCGCTTCAAGTCCAGAAAGTTCAGTAATATTCCCAGCTGCAGCCCGATGATGTGCATCAGCGGGTTGGTTTCGCGGTTGGTTTCACACAGACAGACGCCAAACTGCAGATCACCAGAAAAAATGCTGAAGCTGATCATGTGCGCCGTGCTTTTGATCCCCTTCATCCGCCGCAGGGGATGATTGCGGTCGATCACCGGCATGCGGGTGACCGGATAGGCAAACGCTTCGTTATCGGCCACGCAGGCGGCCAGATACAGCCGGTCCGCATCGTAGGGGTTGTTTGCCTCCCGGCGGATTTGCGGCTCGGGCAAAAGGCAGATGTACAGGTTTTGCAGCCCGATTCCGCGCAGCTTGTTGACCACGTTGAGATAAACGCGCTCATCCTCATCCACGATCACAACCAGATCGCGGATGAATTCCGGCACGAACCAGGCCTGGGTGCGGAAGATTTCCATACGCCTGGCGGTTTCCCGCGTTTCATATTGGAAGAGGAACCCCTGGATATACAGGATGATCTGATAAAACCGCGTAAGCTCCGGCTGCGCCATATCCGCGGTCATACGCATTAAGTACCCATGCAAAAGCCCGGCCACCAGGCCGCTGGCCGTGTTCAGCTCCGCCGCAAAACGCAAAAGCCAGTCGTCCATGGCGCGCTCGTTGAGCGGCATGCCGGCATCCGCACCGGCCAGCGTACGGATATAATCCGTCAGCTTCCCCATCGCGGCTTCGCCGTGACTCTGCCCCGGCTTGGACACGGCGCGGCCGAGTTCGTCGCGCATCGTGCGCATGACCGTATCCATATAGGCTTGCGCGTTCGTCGAATCCGCTTTCAACTCACACGCCATACCGCGGCAATGGCAGCCGCAGGAATTGCGCAGCACCAGATTCGTTTTCAGCTTCACGGATTGCGCCGGTTCGCCTGACGCCAGCTTCAATGCCTGCAAAACGGCCTGTTCGCCGGTATGATACGCGTCCTGCGATATGGTGGTCAGCGGCGGCATCATGGTTTGCCCCGTGGTGAAATCGTCAAACCCGGTGATCGCGATATCGATCCCAACGCGAAGGCCGCGGCTTTCGCAAACCTTATACCCCGATTTCGCCATATCGTCGTTGGCGAACGCGATCGCCTCCAGATCCGGGAACTCGTCCAGAAGCTGCCCCACCTGCTTTTCCACAAAGCCGGACAGATCGCCGTATACCACCTTGCGCTCGTTGACCGGCAAGTTGTACCTGGCCATGGTGTCGTAATACGCCCGTTCGCGTTCCCGGGCTTCGGGATGCTGTTTGGGGCCGGATACATAGGCAATGTTCGTATAGCCGTGGTCTTGAATCAAATGCTCGATGCAGCGGCTGAAAATATAGTGGTTGTCGATGGTGATGGAGCATTTCCCCGCGGCATTTTCCCGGACTTCCTTTTGCAAAAGCACATAGGGGGCATACGCAAAGCGGTCCAGAAAAAGCTGGTATTCTTCCTCGCTCCCAAGCCCGGAAAGCGAACCGCTGGAGATAATATAGGCATCCGCGCCGACCAGATGCGCGTAATCGTAGATGCTGTTGTAACGGGAAACGATTTCCTGTTCGCTGCTCTGATTGTCCGGCGGCAGATGGTTCTGCTTGCCCGTCATGTAGAAAAGCTGGGTGTTGTAATGTCTGGCGGTATCGTTCATGCCCCGCATCAGTTCCATCGTGTATTCGTAACTGACGTCGCCGATCAGCACGCATAACGTTTTTCCCTTGCCAAACAAAGCACCGCTCATCCGTACACGCTCCTATTTGCACGCACATACCGGTATGCAGTTGCGCGCATTCCCAAGTCCGGTTTCATTTGTATCCAACTTTACGTACCCATATCGTACTGATGCGCGGGGGTTTTGTCAAGAACCGTTCTTGCGGTGAGGGTGCGACGTCAGCTTTCGGCCGCGAAACGCCGGTAACATCCGGCGCGGCGGGCGGCCGATTCTTACGGAAAACCCGGGCCGGCGATCAGCGGCCCGGGCTTTGCTGCCGTTGGAACCGTTACTTGATGGAACCCTCCACCATGCCCTTGATGATGTAGCGCTGCGCGAAGATGAACAGCACGATGATCGGAAGCATGGCAAGCAGCGTAGACGTAAGGATCAAATCCCACTGCTTTAGGTAGGAGCCGACGAACGACATCACCGCAAGCGGTATGGTTTGCACCTTCCCGGTTGTCCCCAGCACCAGAAGCGGCAGCAGGAAATCGTTCCATATCCAGATTCCGTTGAGGATCAAAACGGTAATGAAAGGCGGCTGTAAAAGCGGCAGCACGACGGTAAAAAACGTACGGGTCTGGCTGCACCCGTCAATCGTGGCCGCCTCCTCCAGTTCCAGGGGGATGGTTTTGATGAAGCCGTGCAGGATGAATACCGTCATGGAACAGCCAAAGCCCAAATAGGCGAACACAATCCCCTGGTAAGACCCCAGCATGGGAATGCCGATAACGTCCCCAAGCGTCTTAAGCCATTTGACCAGCGGATACATGACGACCTGAAACGGAATCACCATGGCCGAAACGAAGATCATGAAGATGGCGGTTGACCAGCGTTTCTTATTGCGCACCAGCACCCATGCCGCCATGGCGGAGAACAGCGAAATCACGGCAAGCGAAAGGACGGTGATCATACAGGAGTCGAAGAACGCGCCGATGTAGTCGGTCGTCGGAATCTCGAAAATCGTTCGAATATTGGTAAACAGCCGGGTAACGTCGGAAGGCAGCGCAACGGCATCCACCACAATTTCCGCCGACGTTTTGGCGGCGTTGATCAAAACGATAAAAAACGGCGTCATAAACAGCAGGAATAAAAGCAGCGCAAAGCCTTCCAGAAGATAATTGCCGACGCTTACCGACCGATGCCCGGCAACCCGCCGTTGAGCGCTCATGCCTCCACCTCCCTGCGTTTATTGAAATAAACCTGGATCAGCGAAAACACGACGAGCAGAACGAAGAACACAACGGCTTTCGCCTGCCCCTCCGCCATTCGGTTGGCGTTGGCGGTGG
>CAYRPW010000018.1:12146-14819 GCA_964426145.1 uncultured Oscillospiraceae bacterium | reverse complement strand
CGATGGTCAACAATTACGTGCAGATCGGCCTGGTGGACCGCCCCGTGGCGAAGAAATACGGCCGGGAGCAGCTGGCGCAGCTGCTGATGATCTGCGTGCTCAAATACTCTATTTCCACGGAAAACATGAAAACCCTTGTGCAGCCGCAGGACGGCGCCTCCATGCAGGCCCATTACGAGGACTTCTGCCAAACCCAGCGCTCCGTGTTTGCCTCCCTTTCAGACGCGCTGCCCCAGCCGATGATGGACTGCGCCATGCGCGGCGCGGCCTACCTGCTGCTGTGCAACACCCTGCTCGCCCCCGCGCCGCCCGCAAAGCCCGAGCCTCCCGTCAAGGACACAAACACAAAGCCGGAACCGCCGAAGCCCGCAAAGAAGAAATAACGCAGTTTTATCCGTATACGACCCGGAACCGTAAAAGAAATACCGCGCAAAGCGCGGTATTTCTGCCTGCCTAAGGCACGGATCTTTTGCACAGTACGGCGTTAATAAATGTCCATGTAGAGTTCTTTGAGGAACTCGCCGTAATGCTCGCCCAGATAATCGTTATCCCAATCATAGGCGAAATCATAGGTGAACGCCCGGATGATCTCGCCCGTATACGCGTTGATTTCCACCTTAATATAAGGCAAGCTCTCGCCGTCTGTTCCGTAATAATCAGTCACCTCCTGCGCGAAAGCCGGATCCATGCTGTCGTAGCGGTTTGGCATATGAAAGCAGAATTTCCACAGCGGCTTTTGGGGATCGGTCACATCATACAGGACGGTCGTCTTGTGGGTGAAGAAATGCACTTCCTCCTGCGTGCGGCCGATACGCGATACGATGGCGTCCTCGGCGATGGTCTGCGCCTGGGCCTGTGAAATGGCCTGATCATCAGGCAGGCCGTAAACATGGGTGAGGATGGCGGGCATACGGGCGGAGAAATACTCCGGATGCTCGGCCAGTTTCCGGATCCCGCGCTCGTGGAACGTTTCGCTGTACTCAGCGAACTGCTCCACCGACCATTGATCATAGTTGCTCGGCAGATTATGTTCCGTTTCGAATGCGCGCATTTCCATCAGCAGCGGGTCGCTTTCCATCGCATCGATCAGCGACTGCTGCTCCTTCCTTTGCGCGATAATCTCCTCCACACTCTCGTAAAACTCGCCTGTTTCCGGATGGATAAACACCCAGAACGCCTCAAACGGCGGGTTGTTGATAACCTTACCTTGCGGGATCACAAACTCCACATACCAATATGCCTGTGTGTCGCCGGGGGCCGCAAATTCCGGCACCTGATACGACGTATTCATCTCATAGGCATCCAGTACGCTTTCATCCATCGCAAAGCCTTTCGCAATCGCTTCCCGCGCCCTCTGCACGGCAGTTTGCTCATCCATCCCGCCCGTGGGCAATACATACAGCGTCAGTCCATCGTGATGGATGCCCAAGTCCACCATCAGCTGCGAAGACCACGCCTGTTCCTCCGTGCTCCATTCGTTAAACGGCCCCCACGCCGCAATCATGATCTCCCAGAACCCGATCTCGGATACATCTTTGCCTGTGAACGCAACCAGCGCTTCGTCGGCAATCCGGCTGATGTCCGTTTCATCCTGTAGTTTGCCTTCCGTAAGCCGTTTCACGTCGGGGGTAGCGTCTACATAACCCAGCTCGGCCAATGCCCGCACCAAATCCGCCTTGTGTGCGCTTGTCCAGTTTTCGTAATACCCTTCGGTCTGTTCGGTTAAAAGTATCTGTTTGCCTGTGCTTTCCAGCGTGATGGCGGCAATCGCGACGCCGGCCAGCAGCAGGCCTGCGATGACGACAACCGCAACCCAGCGTATCTTCCTTTTCACAACGGTTTCCTCCCGTACGGAGTGCGCCGCCTGCATCATCGCGTTGTAACAATCGTTGGGGATCGGGGTGAACGCGTTTTGTAAGTCACTGCGCTTCATTCAGCGGTGCCTCCGTTTCTTTAATGATTTCTGTCTGCAATGCGAGCCGTGCCCGGCTTAACCTGCTGCGCACGGTTGTGCGCGGTATGTGGAGTATGGAAGCGATCTCCTGATACGAGTAGCCCTCCAGATAGTGCAGGATCAGCGGCAGGCGAAGTTTTTCGGGCAGGGATTCCACGGCCTGCCGCAGCGCAGGATCGGCAGGGGTGACGACAGCCTGCGCGGCGACCTCCGCGGAAAGCACATACTTTTTGCGCTTTCTGCCGATGGTGCGGCACTCGTTGATGAGTATCTTTGTGATCCACGTGCCGATGAATGCTTCCTCCCGAACCTGATAACGATTCGCCCAGGCCTTGAGCACCGTTTCCTGCAGGGCATCCTTGCAGTCCTCATCATTACGCAGAATGGTTCTGGCAATGCGGTAGAGGGCGTCGCTCTTTGCGTCGATCACCGCAACGAAGGTCGGTTTATCCAGCATGCTTCCTCCTCACGCCCGTTTTGATGGGAACGCGTTCCATAGATTAGATGCTCTGCTCGTGCCGAAAGTCCGATCTTTCTCAAAATAATATCTGCCTGCATTTTATCACACCATGAAGAATGAAGCAGAAACACGGAAGGAACCGCTTATCACCCTTTGAAAAGATGGCTTGCTAAACAAAAAGAAGCCGCGCGGTGCGCGGCTTTTTTATACAGATACCCCGAAGAACCCCGTGAGGGGAACGGCAGCGAAAGAACCTGTA
>CAYRPW010000018.1:0-12136 GCA_964426145.1 uncultured Oscillospiraceae bacterium | reverse complement strand
ACAGAGCGAAATTCAACGTACAGGAATGTCAACAAAAGCGGATTTGCCGAGCAGGTTACATCGAGCAAATACCCTCTCGCTTCCCCAGAAAAGCCGCGCACCGCGCGGCGTTTCTATGACTTTACCTTCGTAAAAACCCCGTGAGGGGAACGGAAGCGAAAGAACCTGCACAGTGCCGCGGCAGATTTTCGTCAGGTTGGGTTTGCGAAGCCTGAAGTAGTAGCAGCGCTACGGCGAAGGCTTCGCAGGCCCAAGATGGCGGAAAGGTGCCCGGCAATGGGCAGGGAATTTCGCTGCCGTTCTCCGACTAGATGAATAAAGACATATCGCTCTCTTCGGCATGCGCCAGCATCGCCGCCACGCCGCCCAGGGTAACGCCGTCGATCAGCTCTTCGGGCTGGATGCCCATGATGTCCATGCTCATGGAGCAGGCGATCAGCTCCACGCCGTTTTCCTTGGCCATGCGGATGAGGCTTTCCAGGCTTTCGACGTTTTTCTTCTTCATAATCATGCGGATCATCTTCCCGCCCATGCCGCCCATGCTCATTTTGGACAGGGAAAGCTTCTTGGAACCGCGCGGCATCATGAAGCCGAACATTCTGGACATGAAGTCTTTCCTGACCTTCACGGGTTCGGGCCTGCGCAGGATGTTGAGCCCCCAGAAGGTGAAGAACATGCTGGTTTTGCGCCCCATGGCGGCCGCGCCGTTGGCGATGATGAAGCTAGCGATGGCCTTGTCCAGATCGCCGGAGAACACGATGATGTTCTTGCCGTTACCTGGCGCGGCGGTGGCGGGGCACGCCTCGCCGGAGCCTTTGCGGATGCGCGCGGTGGCGATGCCCTTGCTGCTTTCCATGCCTTCGAAGCAGTTACCGGTGCGCCGGCAGAAGCCCTCGATATCGCAGGCGAAGGCCGGGTCGGTGGTTTTGATGGTCAGCAGATCGCCCTTTTGCGCGTCTTTGAGCGCCTGGCTCAGCTTTACGATCGGGCCGGGGCACTGCAGCCCACAGGCGTCAAGGGCGATGGTTCTGCCTGTGGGCGTTATTTTTGGGGGCAGCGTTTCCTTCTCCCCCTCGGGCAGCTGGGTTTCGGGGTTCATGCGCACGCGGCTTACGGGCGCGATGCCGAAAATGCTGTTGTACAGGCGGTAGCCGCCCGCCAGGTTGTAGGCGTTGAACCCGTTCTGCGCTAGGATGCGCGCTGCCACGTACCCGCGCAGGCCCACCTGGCAGGTAACGTAAACAGGCTTGTCCTTGGGAAGCTCGGCTATACGGCTGCGGAGGCTGTCCAGCGGGATATTCTGGAAGCCGTCGATATGCCCGTTGGCGTACTCCAGCTTCGTGCGCGTATCCAAAAGCGTTACGCTGCCGTCGCGGGGCAGGTTTTGCACGTCGTGCCAGTGGATATTCTTCACCATACCGCTCAAAAGGTTCTCAATCACGAAGCCCGCCATGTTCACCGGGTCTTTCGCGGAGGAATAGGGCGGCGCGTAGGCAAGCTCCAGCCGGGTTAAATCCTTCGCGGTCGCGCCGAAGCGGATGGCGGTGGCCAGCACATCGATGCGCTTGTCCACGCCCTCGAACCCCACGATCTGCCCGCCCAGAATTTTGCCGGTCTCCTTTTCAAAGACCACCTTCACCGCCATGTTCACCGCGCCGGGATAATAGCTGGCGTGGCTGGCGGAATAGGTGAAGGATTTATCGTAAGAGAGGCCGAGCTTCTTCGCCGTTTTCTCGTTGACGCCGGTGGTGGCGACGGTCATGTCGAACACCTTCAAAATCGCGGAGCCCTGCGTACCGGTGTAGCGGCTGTCTCCCCCGCACACGTTATCGGCGGCGATGCGCCCCTGCTTGTTGGCGGGGCCCGCCAGCGGGATGAGCGTTTGCTCGCCCGTGACGAAATCGGTCACCTGCACGGCGTCGCCCACGGCGAAAATATCCGCGTCCGAGGTGCGCATATCGTCCGTCACCACAATCGCGCCGCGCGGCGAAACGGTAAGCCCGGCGTCTTTGGCGATTTTGCTTTCCGGCCGCACGCCGATGGCGAGAATCACCAGGTCGGCCTGCACCTCGCCCGTGTCCAGCACCACGAAAAGGCTTCCGGCTTCTTCGCGCACGGCCTTGACGGTGGTTTTGAGCAGCAGCTCCACGCCCTTTTCGCGGATGTGGCGGTGCACGTCGGCGGCCATATCGAAGTCCAGCGGGGCGATCACCTGATCGAGCATTTCCACCATAGTGACGTGAAGCCCGGCCGCGTGCAGGTTTTCGGCCATTTCCACGCCGATATACCCGCCGCCCACCACCACCGCGGTTTTGGGGTGCCGCTGGTCGATGAAATCTTTGATTTTGTAGGTGTCGGGGATGTTGCGAAGCGTGAACACGCGGCCGTTACGGATGCCCTCGATGGGCGGCACCACGGGCTCCGCGCCCATGGAAAGGATGAGCTTATCGTAGGGTTCGGTATAGGTTTCGCCCGTGTTTTTCCGGAGCACGGTTACGGTTTTATCCGCGCGGTTGATGGCCGTGACCTCGTTTTGCACGCGCACGTCCACGTTGAAGCGGGCGCGGAAGCTTTCGGGCGTTTGCAGCGTGAGATCGTCCTTATCGGTGATCTCGCCGCCGATGTAATACGGCAGCCCGCAGTTGGCAAAGGAGATGTAATCACCCCGCTCAAACAAAACGATCTGCGCCTGCTCGTCGAGCCTGCGCAGCCTGGCGGCAGCGGACGCGCCGCCCGCGACCCCGCCCACGATGAGTACTTTTTGGCTTGCCATGGTGATTGCCTCCTATATATGGTAAAATGGGGAAAAGAGAGAGGTGTGCCATGCACGAAGCAGATACGGCGTTCATCCGATCCATGCTCCCGTTCTGGAGCCGGCTGACCGAGGCGCAGGCCGCGCTTCTGCTTTCGCATACGCGGCCGGTTACTTTCTCGCCGGGGGAAACCGTACATTCCGGCGCCCGCGGCTGCATCGGCGTGCTGCTGATCAAAACCGGGGAACTGCGCACCTACATCCTGTCCGACGAGGGCAAGGAAGTGACCTTGTTCCGTCTGGGCGACGGCGACCCGTGCGTGCTTTCCGCCGCCTGCCACATTCAAAGCATTACGTTTGATATCCTCATCGACGCCCAACGCTTGACCGAAGCGTACTTGATCGACGCGGCGGTTTACGCGCAGCTGCAGGACGAGAACGTGTATGTGGAAAATTTCACGCTGCGCGTGACCGCCGAACGGTTTTCTGAAGTAATGTGGGCGATGGAGCAGATCCTGTTTATGAGCTTCGACCGCCGCCTCGCCATCTTTTTACTGGATGAAACCGCCAAAACCGGCGCGGACAACGTGACGATGACCCACGAGCAGATCGCCCGCTACGTGGGCAGCGCCCGGGAAGTGGTCAGTCGGATGCTGAAATACTTCGCCAAGGAAGGCCTCGTGGCCGTGCACCGCGGCGGTGTGGAAATACTGGATAAGCAAAAGCTGCGGTCGCTGACGTAGCTGCTATAGGAAAGCCCGTTCTCCAATGGCCGCGTATCACGCGGCCATTGGAGAACGTCGCCTGGATATGCGCTCCGCCGGAGATGCCCTGCGCCGCACAAATCGGCAAACCTTACCCTTGGGTGGGTTCAAATGCCGAGCATTTCCTTAATCGCGCCCTTGGGCCGCGCGCCGACCGCGCGCTGCGAAACCTTGCCGTCTTTGATGACGACCAGCGTGGGGATGCTCATCACGCCGAACTTCTGCGCAAGCTCCGGGTTTTCGTCCACGTTGACCTTGCCCACCTTCACGGCGGTTTCTTCCTGGGCGATTTCATCCACGATCGGGGATACCATGCGGCAGGGGCCGCACCAGGGCGCCCAGAAATCCAGCAGAACGGGTTTGGCCGATTGTAAGACTTCCGTGTCGAAATTTTTCTCGGTGATGGTGATTGCTGCCATAAAAATTCACTCCTTCATTGGGTTACGGGCACAGTATACCGCGTGTTTGCCCCCGCGTCCGTGACTAGGTCACATAAGATCGATATTTCACAAACTATCGCCGGACAGGTTTCCGCGTATGCAAAAGGCCCCTGCCGGGGGCCTCAGACCGCTGACAAACCCTGTTTGGAAGCGGGATGACAGCCTGTTCAAAAGGCCGCGTATGCTAGAAGCCAAGCGTGGCGCGGGTTTGAGCGTACACGGACGTACGTGATGCCCGCGCCATCGCGCAGGTGACAACGCAGATGCGGCTTTTTCAACAGGCTGAGGCCCCTGCCGGGGGCCTTTGCGAATGCACCGTTCCCTATTCCGCCAGCGCGCTTTGCCGGCAGGTGAAGCTGACCACCGTTCCATCCGCGTTGAACTGCACGATCAGCTGCGCGGTATCCTGGAAGAGGAAATTGCCCGGATCGGCTTTCACGTCGTCGCCGTAGGGCGTAACCGGCGCGAGATACAAAAAGGTAAACGTACCGTCCGCATCCCGCTGCACAAAGCCGCAGGGCGGCAGGTAGGACGACAGTGCATCCACATACCCGGCCGCATAAAACAAAGCGTCATGCTCCGGATCGGGATCCTGATAGAACAGCGCGCTCACTTCCTGCGCCGTCATGCCCAGCTTCAGGCCGCGCGGGCCGGTATAGGCCGGGTCTGCTACCGCAGCGCCAATCAGCGTACCGTCTTCGCCGAAGGTCAGCGTCAGGCCCTCGTACTGCCAAATTTGCTGGGTTTCCCCGGTGGCTGCGGAGGTTTCCGCCTCCACGGTGTGTGCCCCGCGGAACACCGCTTCCGCCTGGGCTTCATCGGCACCCAGGTACACGTAGTTGACGTTCATGTCGCCCGATGAAAAGCGTGCCGTTTCCGGCGGGGTTGCGGTTTCCGCCTGTGCGGCGGCAAACACTAGCAACAGGCAGCATACGGCTGAGAGAAGTACTTTCACTGATTTCATGACTTTTTCTCCTTTTCGGCAGGTGCGTTCAGGTGAGCGTATCCGTTCATCCAACGGGCTTTAGGCGCACCGCGGCCCTCATCGGATGATACGATTATACAACGGGTTTTCATCCCTGGCAAAAAAACGTTTCGCAATTGCCGCACCAACCAAGCCGCCCGCGGCGCGGACGGTCAGCGGTATTTCATCGCCGCGTTTTCCGCCATCTTTTCCAAAAGGAACGCAATTTCCTTCTGTTGGGCAACGCTCATGCCCTCGGTGATGATTTGGTTCCAGTTCTCCAGATGGCCGATGATCACCGGCAGCAGGCCCTGCCCCGCGCCGGTCAGCGAAAGCCGGTACTGCCGCCGGTTGCCGGGCAGCGGTTCGCGCTGCAGATAACCCAGGTCCGCCAGCCTTCTGCATTTGCGGGCGACCCCGCTTTTGTCGATGCCCAGGAACTCCACCAGATCATCCTGGGAGGAATGGGGAAACCGGTTGACAAACAGAATCAACGGAAACATAACGCCCTTGACGTGAAACTCTTCCATGCGGACGTTCAGGTATTGCCGCCGGTATTTTTCCAGCATTCCGATGGATTGCGCAATAATCCGTGAAAACGCTTGCTCTTCCATGTTGATCTTCCTTCACTTTTTCTTTGCGGTTCGTGTATCTATTCTGCGCTATTTTCATGCCAAACGCAACAGGCAATCGTGCTTTATGTGTTTTTCGCTACTTCTTCGCGCCGCGCCGTTCCAATATACGCAAAAAACACCGGGGCGAAACACTCCGGTGTTTTTTGCGCTGGCGCGCCTAGCGCGATTCGAACGCGCGACCTTTCGCTTAGGAGGCGGACGCTCTATCCTGCTGAGCTATAGGCGCATGCGGCGCACCGCATATTGTAGGGGAATCGGCCGCGGATGTCAAGGCGGGCGGGGCTGGGGCGAGCCGTGATGCTACGGCAATTTACCCCATGCCGCGTTTGGAACCATACGCACCGCACCCGCTGCCCGAACACCTTTGCATAAACAATCAACCGGTATCGCCGCCGCACAAAGTTCCCGCCGCCGCGGCGGAGGCCCTATTGCCGGTGCTCCATGAACGTCTGGTATGCGTCGTACACCATGGTGCTGTCGCCCGCCATGGCAACCGCGCCGTGCTCCAGCCAGATGGCCCGCTTGCACAGGGTTTTCACCTGCTCGCCGGAGTGGCTTACGAACACCAGCGTGGTGTTGCCGCTTAAAAGCTTTTCCATGCGCTTTTCGCACTTCTGCTGAAAAGATACGTCCCCCACGGCCAGGATTTCGTCCACGATCAGGATTTCCGCCTCCACGATGGTCGCCACCGAAAACCCGAGCCGCGCCACCATGCCGGAGGAGAAGTTCTTCACCGGAACGTCCAGAAATTCCTCAAGCTCGGAAAAATCCACAATCTCATCAAAGCGCGCGCTCATGAACTTGCGGGAAAAGCCCATGATGGCGCCGTTGAGGAATACGTTCTCCCGCGCGGTGAGATCCGGGTCAAAGCCCGCGCCAAGCTCAATCAGCGGGGCGATGTTCCCGCGCACTTTGAGGCTGCCCTTGGTTTGGGTCATCACGCCCGCGATCACCTTGAGCAGCGTGCTTTTGCCGCTGCCGTTGCGCCCGATGACGGCCAGGGATTCGCCCGCCGACAGCGTAAAGGAAACGTCCCGAAGCGCCCAGAACTCGCTGTAATGGAGCTTGCCCTTCAGGAGTTTGAAGACATATTCCTTGATCGTATCCGTGCGCTCTCTGGCGAGGTTGAAGCGCATGGACACGCCTTCCATTTCGATGATCGGCGCAGGCAACGCGGCAGCCCCCCTTCTCTAAATATAGAGGATAAAGTTTTTCTGCAGCCGGTTAAACAGGAACAGCCCCAGCGCAAGCGCCGCGACGCTGCTCATGATGCACGCAAACCAGGCGTTGGGGCCGGGGATGTTTCCGTACATGATCAGGTTTCGGAACACGTTGATGTAGTGGTACAGCGGGTTCAGCTTGATGACCGCCTGTATGGAGGGGCCCACGGCCTCGATGGGGTAGAAAATCGGGGTTGCGTACATCCAGGCCAACGTGAACACGCCGTAAAGATGGGTAACGTCCCGGAAATACACGGCCAGCGCGGAGAGGATCAGGCTCATGCCGCAGCAGAACAGAAACAGGAAGAAGATCGGCGCGATAATTAACAGCATCGCCGGGTGGAACGACACGCGGGTGACGATCATCACGATCAAAATCGCCACCAGGCTGAAGCTCATGGTGACGAAGCTGGAAAACACGCGCGAAATGGGAAAGATGAACCGGGGGATGTAGATTTTCTTCATCAGCGCGGCGTTGCCCAAAATGGCGTACATGGCCATGTTCGTGCTTTCGTTGAAAAACGAAAACAGCGTTTGCCCGCAGATGAGGTACAGCAGAAAATTGGGCACCTCGAAGCGGAACACCTTGGAAAACACGAAGTTCATGACCACCATCATCATCAGCGGGTTTAGCAGGCTCCACAGATAACCCAAAAAACTCCGGCGGTATTTTACCTTCAGGTCGCGGATCACCAGCTCGCGGATCAGCGGCATATATTTGGCAAACCGCCGCGAAGCCGTTTTGATCGTTTCCATCATGCGTTCTCTCCGTTTCCCAGGACGTTTTACCGTCCGCCGGATTTTTCCAGGATCGCCCGCGCGGTTTCCAGCGCGCGGCTTAAAGCCTGATCCATGTTGTAGTACCGGAAGTCCCCCAGGCGGCCGCAGCAAAACAGGTTGGGGATGCGCGCGGCCAGCGCCGCGTAGGTTTCCTTCAGGCGCAGGCTTTCCTGCGTGAGCACGGGGTAATACGGCTCGTTTCCGCCCTGCCCATCATAGGCAAGCGGAGTTTCCACCGCGTACACCGTGCCTTTGCCCTGCTGCGGCGGCAGCTTTTTATACTCCGTGATCCGCGTAAAGCCCGGCTCCTGCGGGTAGGCCACCACAGGCGCGGGCTGCTTGCTTTCCACGGCTTCATAATGCCATTCAAAGCGCAGCGAGCGGTAGGGCAGCCGCCCGAATTGGCAGGAAAACAGCTCGTCCAGCGGCCCGGTATAGACCACCGGGCCGGTGATCGCCTTCCCCCGCCACGCGACGCCGCCGCTTTGCGGGTCCACGGTCAGCGCGGCCAGCGCGTCCGTTTGCAGGGTAACGGAAATATTCGGGTGATCCAGCAGCCTTTCAAACAACGCCTGGTAGCTGGCGCCGGGCAGGCCCTGAAATGCGTCGTCGTAATAGCCGTCCCGGTAGGAAAAGCGCAGCGGCACCCGCGCCAGCACGGACGGATCTATTTCCGCGGGCGTAATGCCCCATTGTTTCGCGGTGTAAGGCGCGTAATCCTTTTCAAACAGGAACTCCGCATAGGCGCGGATATCCGCGTCCGCGTGCTGAAGCACCTCAGCCACCGGGGCGGTTTCGCGGCCGGGGAACGCCGCGGCGAGCTTTTGTTTCAGGCTTTCCGCCAGTGAGGCCGGGTAGAACGTATCGACGGTCCGGAAATTGAACGGCGTGGGGCTGAACTGACCGTCAATCACCGCGCCGCACCGCAGCGAAAACGGCTGCCAGCCCGCGTACCGGCGGAAATAGGCGGCAAGAGCCGGGTCGCCGGTGTGGAAGGTATGCGGCCCGTATTTATGCACCAAAAAGCCGTGCTCCTCCACGAAATCGTACAGGTTTCCCGCCGTATGGGCGCGCTTTTCCACCATCTGCACGCTGTGCCCGGCCTGCGCGCATTCCCGGGCAACCACCGCGCCCGTAAGCCCGCAGCCCACGATGAAAACGTTCATATCCGTGCCCTTCCTTTACCCGCGGCGCCGTTAAAAGCCGCCATACGCATCCATAAACTGCCGGAAGGTTTGCAGGCTTTTGTCTTTCCCGGCCAAAATCACGCGCTCCGCGCCGCCGATTGCATCAAGCGGCCATTCCACGCGCAGGTCCGGGTCGTTCCAGAGGATGCCGTCGTCAAACTCCGGATAGAACTTCTCGGAGCATTTATAGCTGACGACGCTTTCCGTGAGCACCAGATAGCCGTGCGCGCAGCCGGAGGGCACCAGAATTTCGCGGCGGTTATCCCCGCTTAAATCAAAGCCAAGCCAGCGCATGAAGGCGGGGCTATCCTTACGTAAATCCACCACCGCGTCGAACACCTGGCCGTGGATGCAGCGCACCAGCTTTGGCTGCTGGCGTTCGCGCTGGAAATGCAGCCCGCGCACCACACCCGCGTGGCTTACGGTGTAAAACACCTCCGCAAGATCGTGGCGCAGGCCGTTGGCCTGGAAAATCTCCTGCGAGTAATCCTTGATAAACCCGCCGCGCAGATCGCCCTCGTAGAAGGGTTCGATCTCCAACAGGCCGGGAATTTCCGTTTGGTGAAACTGAAAACCGCTCATTGATGTGCCTCCGCCGCAAGCTCTATTTTCCACCAGTCCGCCGTGCGCTTACAGCCTTCGCCAAAGCCGATCTGCGCGCGGAAGCCGGTATCGGCCTCCGTTTGCCCGCAGTCAAACTGCGTAAGCGGCAGGTTGACGCCCGTGAAGGGAACGCTTCCGAAACGGAAGGGTAGCTCCGGCGCGACGGCCTTTTGCATTTCCAGCAGAAACTCGCGCAGCGGGCGCGCGGCGGAGCTGCCGATGACGTATTCATTGAACGGTTTCCCCCGCTCGCCGATCAGCCGGAACGCCCGGGCGACGTCCGTAATATACACAAAATCATAATTCTGCGTGCCGGAGGTAAACTGCGGCTCCTCGCCCCGCAGGCATTTGCGAAGCGTGGTATTCACAAGCCGCGGGCTGCGCTCGCCCACGCCGTAGGCGTTGGTGATGAGCGGCCACACAAGCTCGATGCCGATTTCCGCGGCAACCGACATGCACAGCGCGTGCGCGGCCAGCTTCCCGGTGCCGTAGATGTAGGCGGGGCCGGGTTTGTTGCCCTGGGTGAAAACGGCAGCGATCGTTTCCCGCTCCACAATGCTTCCGGCGCACACGAACCGCTTGCAGCCAAGCGCTTTGGCGGCGCGCAGGCTTTCCACCGTCCACTGCGCGTTTTGGAGCTGAACCTTTGTATCCGCGCGCAGCGGCCCGGCGGAACCCACCCACGCGAAGTGGTACATCGCCTCGTACTCGCCCGCGGGAACCTGCTCTTCCAGGTTTCCCATGGCGGACAAATCACACGCCACCGCTTCGCAGGCGTTTCCTTGCGGGATATTGTCGCAGCACCCGGCCTGGTCCAGCGCGGTCACCTGATACCCGTTCTCGATCAGCTCCCGCGTTACCGCGCTGCCTACGAACCCGTTCGCCCCGGTGACGATTGCCTTTTTCATTGCGTTCCTCCAAATATATTCCGGTTTCCGCCGCCGGGCACGGTCTCAGTGCCGTTCAAAGAACCGATGGTACAGCCTGCGCAGCCTGTTCCACGCGGGCGAATCCTTCTTGGGCATGATTTTCTTCAATGCCTTGCGGCGGCGTGTGCCTTTGGGGAGCACGATGTCGGCCAGCGTCCGCAGGCGGGATTGCCCCGCGGGTGAGGCAACGCTTGCGTTGAACGAAGCGTTTTGTCGGGCGGTACACATCGCGTACAGAAGCGATTCATAAAACGGGGTATTCCGCGCCGCTTTCCAGAACTCGTCGGCAAATTCAACGGTCGGATCATCCCACGGCTTAACATCGCCCGCGTAGTGTATGATGTACGGTGCCTTTCTCGCTTCATAAAACGCTGCCTGTGCATCTGCAGGCGCATAACGCAAGCTGACCATCACATAGCCGTTGACCAGAATCATATGATTCCATTTGTTATCAACATATTTTACTTTGCCTTCCAGTAGCATGTTGAACATATCCTGATCGACAATGCGAAGTTTCAACGTATTGATCCGGTTGGCAATTTCATCAAGCGTAAACGTATTTCGGAACGTTTGCATGTCCAGGCAGATTAACCCGCCGTTAAAATACTCATACGGCTTGGTCACATGCAAATCCTGCATGGTATAGTCCAGCGTGCCGGTGTTGACATCGTTGCAAAAACCTTGAAAAATCACATCATGCACAGCCGCAGCAATATTCCCTTCCAAATCCGTTTCATACAACTGCGCGATATCGCGTTGTACGATCATATCGCAGTCCATGATGACCGCTTTTTGGAAATGCGGAAGGAACCAGGAGGTCAACAGCCCATAATAGGTTTCCTGTGAAAGCCTTGCCCCATTCAGGAAGAATTTCAGCCCGGCAACCTCGCGCCTTACGTTGAGAAATCGGATGGAAAAGTTAGCTTTCTTACTAATTAAACTCAAGATTCGGGTTTTGTTCTGCTGTGTTATGTTTCTTTCCAGTATGATGATATCGTAATTTTGTTTGCCTGACGACGACTCGATAATCGACTCGACACAGACCGCGCAATACGGAGAAAATTCGTTGCTGGACGACAGCACAACCACGTTGTTATGATCCGGGAACGCCGGAAACAGGTCGTCGTTGAACTTCTCCGTTTCCTCGAAATACACCAGATCGCGCTCCAGTACGATCGCCCTGCCGCTTAAATACTTCAAGAAAATACCCAGCAAATGTTCACCGATCAAGCCCGGGGTTCTTCGCTTCTCAGTGCTATATCGAGATGAATCCATTTGCCTTTCCAGCGCAAACAAAACCGTAAATAAAAACTCCGCGTACTCCGAGAAAATTTCCTTCTTCATGATGAAGCTATTATAAAACGTAATCCAATACCCTTTCAAATGACTTTCCGCGTACGGATAGATCTGCGGGTAGAGCGATTTGACGATCTGCAGGCACGTTTCCATGTCCCGGAAATCGAAGGCGGCAGGATCGGCCTGCATGCTGGCTTTCACGCTGGCAAAGCCCGCCTTGCGCACGTCGAAACGGCGGAACGCCGTCACATCCGCCTTGGCAATTTCCGCCGCCATATGCCCGGCATCGGCAAGGGCGTACCGCTTGCTTTGTTCGGGCGTGAACCACGCTTCGCGGACGCACCCGGTATAGCTGCCGCCGATATCCGGGGGGAAGTGCTGCTGCGCAAACGAGAAATACCGCCGGTAGTGGCACAGGCCGTAATAATCGGCCTGCACGTTTTTCCACGCCCAGTAGAGCACCGTAAGCTCGCAAAACGAACTCCGCTTCTCCGAAATATTGTCCCCCGTATCGTCGCCAAGCATTTCCACAGCTTCGCGGGTATCCAGCGCCGCGCCGCAGCGCA